>NZ_JBFRGW010000010.1:0-122376 GCF_052115545.1 Microvirga sp. 2MCAF35 | reverse complement strand
GATCGAGACGTTGCCGTTGTAGACGCCGCCGGCGACCAGCACGGTGTCGCCCGCCTTGGCGAGCTGGGCGGCTTTGGTGATCGATTTCACCGGGCTACCGGATGCACCCGAACCCGTGTCGCTGCCCGTCGTCGAAACATAAATAGTGGCCATAACTTTTCTCGCTATGCTTTCGTTCAAAAATTGATGGGGAAGCTTGCGTGCTGAGGCTCTAAGTCGATTGCACGCAATGCAATTTTCAAGAAATAAAAATCAGTACATTTGTGATACGGGAAATAATACTAACAATTTTCATTTTAATACTCTGTGTATTTTCTACCTCCTAAACAAATCGAGCTTTGTAGCAACTTTGTCCTTCCGCTGGCTCCGATGCACACGGAAGATTGGCTTGTAGAGATCTAAATCGATCTGCCATGCCAATACGAAGCATACGCAAGTATTACGTATGCGAAATCTAAAGAGAGATAACTTTACGGAAGGTGGCAGCGCCAATAGCTGGCGCGATCATCAGACCGGTAGGGTCAGATGAGAGAAACGCTAGGTCAAGCGCCAAGCGTAATCCGGGCCCTGTCGGCCTATTCTGTATCGATCTTCATGTAATACCCCTATCTCTTTTTAATTTTTCGTTATCATTATTTGATTGGCCATGAGGTATAACACGAAATGTGACATCAATATGGCGACGCTGCCGAGTACCCAAAGCTTACGGCACGCACCAAGGACGGAATGGCCCGTTGCTTTCTGGAGAAGGATGGAAGAGCAACGATCGACCACCGAACGTCGCTGCATGAAGGCCTCCATTGAAGAATAACCCGATTTGAGTAGCCTTCGGCACCAATATCCCCCTGTTGATTGCTTGCATCTCAACCCTTCAAGGCTAATCCTCACAAATGATCGGAATCCATCCCAATCGAAACAGCTCTAGACCGCTTATGGGATGGACCGCTCGTTCAAGTGTGGAGCTTCTTATGCATCCAGCAATTATGAGAACATTTCGAGCAGCTCAGGGCGCTTTTCCGGGGCTGAAGACGGCTAAGAATGCTCTATATCGTCATGGCCATAGAATTCTCAACACTCCTCATGAGAGAGACTTTCGGATCATCAAGCGCTTTTCCGATCCGCAGGACCTATTTCTCGATATCGGAGCTAACCAAGGACAATCGATCGAGTCGATCCTCCTGTTCCGCCGCAACGCGCATATCCATTCGTTTGAGCCAAATCCATCGTTAGCCGCAATGCTCCAGGCGCGCTATGCGCGGCGAACCAACATAACCGTCCATGCTGCGGGATTAGGTAACGTGCCGGGCACGTTTACACTCTATGTCCCGACATATAATCGTTGCGTCTACGACGGGCTCGCCTCGATCGATAGGACCGAAGCTGAGAACTTTCTCAACGCAAATTATGTGTATGGTTACAAACGATCGAAGCTCAGTATCATCGAAGTCCAATGCCATATCGAAACACTCGATGCACTGAAGCTTTCGCCTTCTTTTATCAAGCTCGATGTGCAGGGGTATGAGTACAGTGTGCTCCTAGGCGGAACCGAGACCTTGGCGCGCCTGGAGCCGGTGCTGTTGATCGAAGATTACGCGGAAGATCCAAGGATCGAGTCTCTGCTGCAGAATTTCGGATACAAGGTATACCACCTGGACGGCGATCAGCTCAAGAAGGGCCCAGGAGAGAGTTGCAACTCGCTGCTTATCACCGACCGCCGTCTCGGAAAGCTTACGTAAGGCTCGATCTTGCCGCTTGCGATCTTATCGGAAATCCTGCTGCCGATAGAAGAGTGCCACATCACTCATGAGTGCCGAAGTTCGGCAAGCACAGGTGCTATTTCCACTTGCGTGGCATAATCTCCTCTGCGTTTCCGGGCAGCATTCTTGAACGGCGTGTCGGATCAACCCCGCCGGGATACCATCAAGAGTAATCTTTGTTTCGTTTCGAACATCTATGACGTTCAGTCGAAGGATGCACCACCGGCAGGCCGCCTTTTTAACCGGCGCGCCTGCGTTGCATCTTGCTCGAGCACGGGGCAGATCCCGCAGAAACTGGAATGGAGACGAACCACTCTTTCCCGCCAATGCCGTAAAATGGGAACAGTGCCGCCATCCCGCGTCCCCGAGTTCGCGGCGAAGCGGAACGAAATGCCAGATTGTCGACGGGCTGGGTCGACTCTCTGTCTACATCTGAACTGAGCAAGCCGAGATGACGATCTTATGCTTGCTTCCACTCTCGATGTGATGCTGCCGGCAATGCTGTCATTGCCTCACGGGCGCTCGGCCCGATCAGAGCACGGAAAACTGTTCATGCTTCAATCTGGATTTCTAAGCCTGCTGGCACAGATTCATGCCGAAAAAACAACGCATACTTCCAAGCATTCCAATTGTCGGCTCCCTCAGGCCTGCATGGCCTACCGACTATGCAAGGCCTCGATGTAGCCAACGTACCAGCGCGTTGACTGAAGTTAACCTGCTCTCGTCGGCACCGCACCACACGTTCCAGACGACCCGCGTCGCGTCAGTCGATACGCAGCGCAACTTCGACGACATCTCCCGGCAGAAGTTCCGTGTTCTCGCCCGATACGATCCTCTCGAACCGATCATTCACTTTTCGCGAAATGGAAATCTCCGGCCGCGAATTTGAACGTTCCAAGGATTGCGAGCGAACGCTTCCAGTAAAGGCAAGAAGCTTTTGCTGAAGTGCCGCCAACCGAGGGCGCATGGACGAAAGCTGAAGATTGGCATTCTGCAACTCTGTCAGGAGTTCATCTCGCCTCGCTTCATCGACCTTGGCGAGATTGCGAACGACCTCTTCGCGTTCCTTTCGAGCCTGTTCCAACTGCGCCATCGCCTGGAGATGCCTTGACGCGGACACAAGGCTCGCCCGCTTTGCATCCATGACGCGGGTAATCGGGACCGTTCCACGATCGTGAAAATCCTTAAGGTTTTTCAGATCGTCCAGATCGCTCTGCATCGCCTCCTTTTCCTTCTGCTGCTGGTCGGACAGGATCGATATCTGAGAATCGAACTGGGCGATCCTCCGCACCATATATTCTTTTTCTTTCTTTATATTGCTTGTTCTACTTTCATAACGCTCATTCTCGACTGCCGATATTTCAGCAATCAGCACTTCGGGAATGTGCATATTGTCGATCGCCGTTTCATCGAGTTCTGCAGGCTCACCCAACTCGGTCTTCAAACGCTTGACCTGCAGCATTGCTTGAACGAACTGTATTTGAAGTGTCTCGTACTCACTCCTTGAGTCCACCAACTGCGTGAGCGGATTATCGGTTCGCAGACGCATGGCGTCGTAACCGCCGGCAATTGCAAGCGCCTGCCGAACCGTCACGCCCGGACGGAATGGCTGCTCGCCAGGTTTCGATACGTCGCCGCTTACATAGATCGGACGATATTCTGCGACGTTGATCGTGACTTCTTGCGGCAGGATCGTAAAGATGAGTTCTCGCCCTTCTGCGGTCCGCTGGCGCATCATCTTGTTCGGCATTTCTGCCGCTATTTTCGAACGAAGCTCGGTCAGCGAGAGGCCGGACGCATTGATCTCACCCATGACCGGAAGCGAAACAATGCCATCCAGGCCTAAGACTGCCTTCTGTTGAAGCTGCGCCGCTCCCGTAATGGTAATTTCGATCGTATCACCCGGCGCAAGTCTGTACTCGGCAGCGACGCTGGCATTGGAAGACACGAACAGGCTGCCCAGAGCAGCAAGGAACACCCGAGTTCGAACCGAAGTTCGATTAGCCTTCAGACAGACAGCCATTCATATCCCCTATTCGCCAAAACAATGATCCTGCTTCTGTCAGTTCGTAGAGGCGCCAGAAACCTTCCCAGATCGAGGCCGTCTCGGGCCCTGTTGACCCCACCATTTTAGAACCACCTTCTTCACGGGCCAATCCGCGCGGAACTGAGCCCAGACAGAGACAAGCGCCCCTGAGAGTTCGTCTCCCCTTCAGAGGCGCGAGATAACTTTGACGACGCCATTTCGGGTCCAGCCGTTACCAAGGACAGATATTCCCGCCACTGTGCCTCCGCCCTTTGTTCACCGAAATTGGCGATAGCCCATTGTCGGGCGTTGACTGCGATCCGGCCTAGGCTGGAATCATCGTCGCGAACGAGGCCCAGGAGCGCTGCCAGTTCGGCAGAAGATCTCCAAGTGAGAACATCGACGTTCGGCTGAAGACGCATTCCAGCTATCGCGCTGTCGTGGGCAAGAATGATGACCCCGTTCAGAGCAGCATGAATTGCCTTCGTTTTGATCCCACCCTGCACGAGTTCCGGGAGCAGCATCGCTTTATATTTCTGCAGCTCGGAATCGAGGTCTTCGACATAACCGACGAACCGTATAGAAGGCGAAAATTTATAGCTGACGCCATTCTCTCCGCCTCCAATGACATGGAGAGATAGTCCGCCTGCTGCATATGAGCTCAGTTGAGGCAAGGTCTCGGTGTCGAACTTGTATACGGCGTCTCTATTCGGTTGATACGAAAGGCCACCAAGGAAAACCAGCTCGTGGGGCCGCTCCGCCAGCGGCGAGATCTGGCTCGGCCCCCTGACGAGAATTGGAGTGGTGGAGATCAGTCGAGATGATCTGAAAGAGAGGATCTCCGCCTCTGCTGAACTGACCGTCAGCGTCAAATCCGCTCGTTGAGCTATATCTTTCTCTCGACGCGCGATGATCGCCGATTCTTTACGCAGTACCGACTTGATCACTGGCCGAGCCAATCGGTTCAAGGCCCGCAAGGCAGGTGCTTTGTGATATCCGAGAAGACCATCCAGGTTCTTACGTTCTTTCGCGATCAGGCTATACCGCAGGGATAGCAGATCGTCCAAATCGGATATCCACGGCAGGTTCAGAAGCTCGCCATATGCGGCTGTCCGGACCATATCCGTAATCACAACGTCGATCTTCTCGGAACGCGCGATACTCTGCAATGCAATCCGCGCCCTGCTACCCGAGTACAGACATTCGTTCAGAGGTTTCGTACCGAGCAGGAATCCAAGGCCGAGTTGCGTCATCAGCTCCCACGGCCGCGGACCATGAATGCGGTAGTAGCGCACCTGATCGCCTGCATCGGACATCACCGGTTCGGTGCCGGACACGCCAGCGTCGAAATGCGCGATGACAACTCTGTGACCCAGGCTCAGCAGGCAATTCACGGTGGTGTTCAGTACGGACTTGCGCCCGGTCATTTGTCCACGAATGTCCCGCGTGGCGATCAGAAGTACATTTAAGCTCTGATCGGGTTCAGAACTGGTTCTCAGGCACTCTTTGCTCATCAAAACTGCTTTCACTGGGCGCCTTGGGCATAAGCGGAATGCAATTCCTGCGAAAACCCTTCGAGGTCTGTGTACTTTTTTGCGAGATGATTGCCGCGTTCCGAAAGTGCCGCACGCAGCTCGGCTTTGCTCGCAACTTCCGTCAGTGCATGCGCCAGCTTCTCTTCATCCGCTGGCGGAACAAGAATTCCAGCCCCGTCCTTGATGACGGTGGAGACATCGCCAACATCGGTCGCTATCACGGGCAACCCGGCCGCCATCGCCTCAAGCAGGACCATGGGCAGGCCCTCCCACAATGACGGCAGGACGAACGCATCCGCGGCAGCCATCAGCTTTCCCACGTCGGATCGAGCACCCGTCAACTGCACATAATGATGCGCGCCGAGTTCATCGATGATTTGCACCAGACGGTCGTGATCGTCACCTCCGCCGACAATGAGCAACTTGGCAGATGGACACGAACGATTTACCTGACTGAACGCTCTGATCAGGATATCGAATCCCTTTGCGACCGTAAGCCTCCCGACGGATATCATAATGATGTCCCGCGGTCCGTATCCGAGAGAGGAGCGCACCTGGCTTCGCGCGTCCGGGCTCCACATGGGCGACCGCTCGATTCGATTTTCGATGATGCTTACGGGTGTGCGGCCAGTACGTTCGTACTGCATCTTCGCGACACGCGGACCACAGGCCACGATAAGATCGGAACCGTAGCTTAGGACCAACCGCTCCAATGCGTTCTTCATGTGAGAACGCCATCCATCCGCTTCCGGACCTTGGCTATGTAGCGTCACGATGAACCGCGCTCCCACGGCCCACGATAGAACCGCACCGACGATCGTGGCGTGGGTCAGGTGTGCATGGATCACTTTCGGACGCCATTGCAGGATGATGCTCTTCAGCGTCTTCCAGGCAGCCACATCGTACAGACTGCGCTGGTGTATCTCGACCAGTTCGATTCCCATGGCCCGTATCCTGTCAGACGCAGCGCTGGGCTTGGAAAGATTGATCACGCGGACCGAGTAAGGTCCATTGAGCATGGCACGGAGCTGAACCTCCAGAACACGTTGCGCGCCACCGATTCCAAGATCATCGATGATGAGCACTACATCCAGGACTTCTCCCTGTGGCGCTGGATGAATATCCTCGCCACCAGATATCCTCTTGTCGACAATCTCTACCATGCTTACTCCTATCGTCTCGCCTGGACGAAAGAGTCGATCATCGACAGAAGGGATCCCGCATTCTTCGTTTGATCAAACTCGCTTACCACGAGATTCCTTCCACTAGATGCACGACGCAGCGCCTCCTGAGGGTTCGACTGGACCTCCTCCAGCGCGCGGGTAAGGCCGGATACGTCGTCGACCTCGAACAGCCATCCGGTCTCACCATCGACAACGATTTCGGGAATGCCCGTCAGACGGGATGCGACGACGGGCCTTTCGTGGGCAAATGCCTCCACTATGACAGTCGGAAGACCTTCAGTCTGGTTTCTCGGTCCGATCCGGCTCGGGACGACCATGACACTGACCTGCGACATGACTTTTGCAACACGTTCGTTCGGTTGAGCGCCATGAAATGTGACTCGATCTGAGAGTCCGAGTTCAGCTGACAGCGTCTCTAACGCTTTGCGCTCCGGGCCGCCGCCCAGAACGTCCAAGCGCCATTCTCCCAAATTGGCTTGGGCGAGCGCTCGTAGCAGCACATCCACCCCTTTCCTATACTCAAGTGAGCCGACATAAAGCACGCGAAACCGATCGCGTGGATATACCGTCGACGGGATGATGTTCTCGAGAAATGCGCCGACGTGAATAACGACTGGGGGATTAGGGGCTAGTGAGGGAACATGCCTGAGGATGTACTTACGGTTATACTCGCTGATCGTCCGCACAAAGTCCGCTTCCGGGAGTTTTGTGCTAAGAAGCGCCTGGGTCTCAAAGATGTCATGGGCGTGACAGCTGACGCTGAACGGCACACCGGCTGCACGCCGTACGATCCACGCGCATGTCGCGGGGTGACCGGCATAGGCCGCATGAACATGGTCGCCACCCCAGTCGCGAATATCCTCCGCAATGCGAAGAGACTTCGGCAGGATGAACAGGGACTTCAGCATCATCACGGGATCTTTGCGACAGCCCACGAGAATGTCACGAAGGATCCGGCCCAAAACCCGCGGCCTTCTCAACAGAGTCCTGAGCAAAGCGCCGATCACATCTCCTGATGCGAAATAGGCAAAATCGCGAGACCAGGCGATCGTTTCCTTTGCGAAGTCGTGGACGACCTCGTGCCGGTTGAAATGGGTGAGATGATAGATACGAATGTCATAGTTTTTCTGCGAGAATGCAATCACATCCCGCATGATGAACGTCTCGGTCGTTTTAGGAAACTCGGTGACGATAACAGCCAAACGCCTCTTCTCAGGCTTTGCGACCTGATTGGCGGTGAAGCTCGGCGCGAACTCTACTCGATTGACGGATGGGTGAGCCAACAAAAGATTTCCTTTCGCCCGCCGGCCTCAGGCCATTCCCTGAAGGATAGGCTTCGACATCATAACTGAGATTTGTGAAAAATTGCCAAGCAAACTACTTCCACCAAGGCAATATTATGCTAGCAGAACACGTGCCTCTCATCTATTTGCTCCGACGAGGTACAGCTTAATTAGGCCTCAATGGCCAAGCAAAAGCGCACATACCTCTTTTGAGAGAAGCCTGCCTTCGCTACATCGCGGTCAACAGGTCGCGTTACATCACTTGTACCCGAGAGGCGTCTCCTCTAGGACAATAACAGCTCTCTTCTTTGTCGAGCCGTATTTCTCGGCGAACCGCATCCGGTTCGCCGAGAAATGGTCTGAGCCTGCCATCCTGCCAGGTAACGGCTGTGAGCGAGTGACACGCCGTATCGTATGAGAGGTGTTCCGATAATGCGTTGGCACTCAGGAATTTGAGTATACCTTTACACGCGGCGGCTCGGTTTGAAGCGGCTGCACACTTGGCCTTTTCTTCCGTCCGAGTGTCGCGAGACCGATGAGAAGCGCGTTTATGAGAACGAAACCGATCACGCCGCCCAGAGTCATTCGTGCAACCCGCGGCAACCCAGCTGGGCGCGCGCTGAACGCGGCCGGCTCGACAATTTCGATCGTAGGTCCGAGTTCCCGAACGTAGGCGCTGTCGAGTCGCCACCTGTTCTGCTCCTGCAGCATCCTTTCCAGGTTCTCGGCGACGCTTCTATAGCGCGCTTCAAGAAGCTTTGTCGTAGCGGTCAACGCATTCAGGCCAAACAGGGCCTCGCGGGTATCCTTCAGATCCTTCTGCAGAACCGGGATTTCCGCCTGTCTCATGCTCTCTCTCTGCCTCTCCAGGGCGATAAGCCGATCGGACAAGACGGAGTGCTCGACGGATTCGTCAGGAACACCCTGCTGGAGACGAAGGGAGTTCATCTTCTCCGAAATGCTGTTCAACTCGATCTGCGCCTTCGCAATTTCCGTGCTGTAGAACTTCGATGGGTCCCTTTCGAACAATTGCTGCCGCTTGCGCAGATATGAGTCGACATGTGCTGTTATGATTTTTTCCGCCAACTCAGGATTGGGATCCTGAATCCCTACGGCGATCATGGCCGCGCCTTCGACACGCCGTATACGTAACCTGTCGGCAAGATCCTTTGCGGCAGCGACGGTTGGATCTACGGCCCTCTTCGATGGCGCGTCCGCCTTTCCGAAGTCGAGCAGACCGCCCAAAGTGAATACGGATTTCAGGACCCGCATCGCTTGTGCTTGAACGCCGGACAGTGCGGATTCTTTCGTATCCTTGAGCTTGTCCAACCCGATCTCGGCGACAGTCGACTCGATGACCTCCCGGCTCCGGAGAAGATGCATCTCCGTGAATAGGGCGGCATCGAGCGACACCTGGACATTCTCACCCCAGTTGCGATGCTCCTCGCCAGGCCGCACGGGGAAGTACTCTCTGCCGAACCGATAAAGAAGCGTGCTTTCCGCGGATGATTGCTGTTCCTGCAGCATCGGAACCAGCATGAAAGCGGCTGTAACAGCTCCTATGAGATACTTCCGTTCCCTGATAATGCCGAGCACCTCGGCAGACGACAGCGCCCTTTGCATCATTGTAGGACTCCATTCTTTCTTGGCACGTATTGGGTTTTCTCTTGGCGTAGCGACAATGCTGATCCGCCATAGCGACAGAACGAGTGCGATCTCGATCCAAAAGAAGCGCAAGAATGCACCGTGAAGGAAGACCGCCGTTGCGAGGTACCCGATGAAACTGAGGCACAGGCTGGTCGCAAGCGCGGCGTCGCGCGTTTGGTTCTTCGCGTACAGAAGTTTTGCGCCACGTATCCCTATCATCAGAGCGACGACGATGACCGTGAGGAGCTTGAAGATCCCGAAGACACCTTCCTCGGCAAGCGCCTCCAGATAAAGGCTATGCGGGTTTGGCGCGGCGCCTGGGTCGATCCCCGAAGCCAGAGCATACTGGCTGTAGTGTCCGGTATATTGTCCCAATCCGATCCCCACCATGGGATGATCCCAGAACATGCGCAGGGCCGTACCCATCACCGCGATCCGGCCGCTCAGTGACGGATCGCTGATGGCCTGATCTCCGGTCATCTGAATTTGGATCGCCTGAACAATCAACTCGATCCTGGCGAGAAAAGAGCTGGGCATTGCGGCAATTCCCACCACAGCCAGCAAGCACGCGACACCGAGAAGCTGCCAGCGCGCACGAAGTGTCAATATCCCGGCAACCACCATCGCTGCAATCGCCAGGATCGCTCCTCGAGAGAAGGTGAAGAGGGTCGCAGCCAGGATTGCCAGTGCACAGAGCGCGAACAGGAGGCGGACAACCGGATTCTTCTCGATGAAGGCCAGACCACATGCCAGCGGCAGCGTCATGACAAGGATCTGGCCATAGTAGTTCGCATCCGGCAGGGTCCCCGAAATTCGCCATTGGTGAACTTCGCCGGCGATCTGGTTTATGGCCGCCTGGGCGAACCCGAAAGCCGAGTTATCGAAGCTCCCTGAAAGATATTGCTTCACGCTCAGAAGCGCGATTGCTCCCATTGCCAGCACGGTCGTCCGAATAGTCGTTCCCAACCGATTGCGAGACGTAAGATAGGCGATGACGACTGCCGCAGTAGCGAGATCTCTAGCGTGCTCGCTCAATCTCTCAAAAGTCGGTTCAAAGTCCTCAATATGGATAAGCGACAATAGAGAGATGCTGAAGACACATACCAGCAAAGGGACAAACCTAAATCCGGCCGTCAGATCCTCCTTGCCGACGATCCAGCGTATCATGAGAATAGCCGCGAGGGCGACGGTTAGAGGTGTCTGAATTCCTGGCAGGCCGTGCACGTTTGATGCGACACCGAAGGCATTTGTGACGGTTCCTGTCACGAGCAGCGCCACACCATACTGGGGCCAGCGATACAAGGCTGCCGCCCCGAGGATGGCGCCCAGCGCCACGAGCGTCTCTACTGGCGCTAAAGCGGTCGCCGCAAGAGCCGCTGCAACCAGAGCAAGCGCAATGTGTCTGTGCGTTCGCGTCAGCTTCATGGAGCGAGCCATCATTGTATTCATCAGGGCGACATCAACTGCTGACGCTTCGGACGCGCAATTGCTGCGACTGCTGACAGAAGGGACGGTGCAGTCAATGCAAGTGAAATAACGTAACTTGTCACACCGGCGGCGATCAAAATAATCAGCCTGGGCAAATCTCCCTTGATATGGACGAGATTGTCGATGCCAATCGTTACACCTGCCATCACGATCGTCGACAGCAACGGCCACCTCAAGGAGCGAGCAAATATCCTGGGGCCGATCCCGACGAGTCGATTGGCAATCACGAGTCGCACGATCGATAGGATGATCATGATCACGATCTGACCGATGGCGAATCCGACCACGCCCCAACGGGTGGAAATGAATGCAACAGGTGGCGCAAGCACAAGGCCGAGGACGTTCGTCCAGGTCAGCACCCACGGCCGCCCCATGGCTTTGAAGAGATCACCCACATTGAATGCCGCCGAATGCACCATCGCGTAGACAGCGAGGACCTGCACCACCGGAATGACATTGGTCCATTTCTCACCATAGAGAACATGGACCATCGGAGCGGCAACGATCATGAGTCCTGCAGCGGCAGGTAGCGTTAAGGCGGCAATGCCGGTCAGGCTATCCTCATACGAGCGACGCAAAGCCGGAAGATCGGCTTGGATGGCGCCGTATGCCGCGAATAAAGCTTGGCTAGCGGCCCAGCATATCCCCAGGATGATCTGATCCGTCAGAGTGAACGCAAGAACGTAGATTCCTAACGTCGCAACGTCCAGGAAATGCCCGATAAGCATATAATCGGCATTCTTGCTGACGACACTTACGATACCGACAAGTGTCATCTGGATACCAAATGGGAGGATGTCGGAGACGATCTTGCGATCCAGCGACAAGCGAGGAGACCATCCTGCCAGCCACCAGAGCGCCACAAGGCCAACAACCATTCCCGTAATGTGACCGTAAATAAGGCTCCAGGCGCCGAAGCCAGAAAATGCGAGGGCGACCGACACGACTGTCTTGGTAACAGCCTTGATGACTTCTGGGATAATCCGCTTCCGGAAGGCCAAGTCCCGCTGGAGAAGGCCAACGAAGACCGAAGAGGGCCCAGCCAGGAGGAGACACACTGACAAGGCCCGCATAATATCGGTTGATCGGTCATCAAAAAAGATCGTGGAGACGACAGGCGCTGCGATGAATGCCACTCCACCGACCAGGACTCCGCCGATGATACTGATCGCCATGGCTACGGCGGCAGTCTTCTCGGGATCCTCACGGCGCCAAACGACGGCAGCTCCGACTCCCCCCTCCGACACTGCTTCGAGAAGCGCCAGAACGGCCAGACCCGCCGCCACCAGGCCGAAATCATCTGTCCCCAGCAATCGGGCCAGGACAGCCATGTTGAGCAATGTGATCAGCTTGGTGCTTACGAATGCCAAGTGGGCCCAAAGCGCGCCCGCGGCAACCTTGCGGTTCAACTCATGTCGAGAAAACATCGATCGCTACCGCAGTCCGGAAACCTGAAATATCGCAGCTGAAATCTTATGCATCATTGTTCCTTTTCATCATAAGGAATTGGAACCACACCGCCCAGGAAGCTTCCGTCCTGAGCCATGGATGCCTTTTCAACTCCATCCAAATCTAACGCCGCCTCCGGTCGTCCTGCATTGATCTTCCGAGTTAGAACACTGCCACTTATTGAACCTAGGGATCGTTGGGAGATTGAGCCGTCTAGGGAAGTGAATGACCAGCGGCGCCGAACAATGGAAATTATGGGTAATCCCGGAGGTATGGGACCAGAATTTTCCTATACTTCGGGATAGATGATCCTAGATCGTGAACGGTGGCGGCTCTGTGGTTTCTCGAGACAGACCGTTGAGCGAAATCGTCAAGCCTGGGACACGACCCCAAGGCCTTCTTGAACTCGCCGAACATGCGGCGTGCAATATCCCCGCCCACTCCGGGAGGCGGCTTCAACGGATTGTCCTGGGAAGAGTCGGATGGGAACGGGTGTCCGGGCTTACTGACTACCGTGATATCGTGCCGCTTGAGACCTCATCGACAACGAACACCGCAAATCACCACAGCGATTCAGGCTTATCGAGGACCGTATTCAGGTTGATAACGCTGTCGATCAATCCGGAGGCGCGCTGATAATCGCCGTATGTCACCCTCCCAACGCCACCCAACCTATTCTGCGTCACTCGTATATTCTTGGAAGGGAGTTCAATCCCGGTATACTCATTCGCGATCATAATGCCTTTGGCAGGCAACCCGTATCGATAAAATTCCTTCGCGTAGGTATGATAAACCTTGTTATCCTCGACAACGGTCGATGGAGCATTATCGAGATAAATGTTCACGCTGTAATTGTCGAAAGCGGCATTCCCGGAAATCCGGACATCGTGTGTCGATAGCGTTCCGATACCTTCGCCGTAATTCCTGTAGACCCGATTTCCTATGATGGCGCTCCTATCGGAAGCCTGGAGGCTGATGCCTTGAGGCCACCCACCATTGGATGTGGGTGTAAGGTTCTCCAGACAGTTGTTCCATACCTCGTTGCCTTCGACGAGATTCGCGTACGAATGTCCAGCCTCGGCGTGGCCGACCCAGATGCCGGCTTTCTTACTCCCTTGGACTTTGTTATCCGCGATGCGGACGTCGTGCGTTCCCCAAGCGGTAATACCGCCTCGCGTAGAGTTGCGAACGGTGAAGCCACGAAAAGTGATGTAGTTGGCGCTGATCTGAACCAGGTTCGTGTCGGGCGGCGTCTCCTGCCCGTCAATAATGACTTGTTCTCCAGGTGCCGCCTCGAACACGATTGGGAGGTCGGAGGTGCCGCCGGCCGAGATGATGACGACTTCCTTGTACAATCCACCCAGAACCGTCACTTTCGTTCCGGGTTTTGCCTCTTCGGCGGCCTTGGTAATCGTCCGCAATGGCTGGTCCGAAGTCCCTGGATTCGAGTCGTTCCCTGAGACTGAAACATAAAGAATCTCCGCCTTGGCCGACACGGTGGGGACGATCGTTGCCATCAGCACGACGGAGGCCAGAATTTCTCTAAAATTCATAAGCATCACTCCCGCGTTCCCTGCCTATATTGACGGCATCCATTCACACCTTAAGGCCCGCATCCGAGCGGAGCACTTCATCCAGGACTCACCGAAGTTTTGCGACGCGGTCCATTTCCTTGAAGATCCTATGTGCGGGTTTCAACAACGACTTGACTGCGGGAGCAGCTTTTACGAGTTGCGCGATCCTGGAGCGGCACTGCCAGATAAAAGGATTTGTCACGACGGTTCCTTCGATAAGCGGCACTCTTTGGTTTGCGATCCTGAGCTTGTAGTCGTTGTCCCCTCGTCCGAAATCAATCCTGCTCATGCCGAGCTCCTTCGCGCCGGCCATCATGTCCAGCAACAAGAGGATCCCTGGAGAATAGCGCTGGAACTGCGGGTTATAGGTCGGGAACCAGTAGTGCCAGACGTTCCCCGACCGCAGCCCGAAATGCGCGGCAATCGGTTGCCCCCCGGCGCGCAGCACTGAAAGCATTCCGGAAAACTCGGGGCTTCGATGCGACGCGACCACGTCTATGAGCGCCCGTGCCCAGGGTCTTGAGAAGAGATCGGGCGCTCCAATGCGGCGGTAATGGGCAGATTTCCACTCGAGGCAGAAGTGGAGCATCGATGGATCGGTCGATTGCAGTTCAACCTCGATCGGGCCGACCTCGCGTTCGAGGCGCCGGCGCTTGCGTCTGTGATCGGCATAGAGAGCTGTCGAACCGGGAGCTTCGTGTTGATCCAGGTCAACGATAGGAGAATCCGTGTCGATCACTCTCCACGGCGCGAACATGGTCTGCTGCGCCAGAACATGATTGAATCCCCAGGTCCTCAGCCCGCAGCCTCGCATGACGGCTACCATGTCGCACCGAAATTCCGGGGCTGCGATGAACCCGTGATAATCCGATACCGGACCACCGACCGGTTGTCCGGATCCCAGAAAGTTACGCTGGAACGGGAGGAATGCAGAACCGCCATCGATCACGCCCACAAATACGTCGCGACGCACTTTAGCAACCGCTTGCGTGAATTCCGGCCGGAAAAAGGGACTGAACAGCAGAGGACTACTTTCCTGATGTTGACCCCAGCGGGTCACCAGATCTGCAGGAAGTTCGCCTCCTGGAACAACAACCACTTTCATTGAGTGACCCATTTTTGGGAACGAAGCCTGAATATTGTGCAACTCTATGCGCAGAACTTCACCAGGAATAGAACGCAAATGGGCTAGAACTCTTTTCCAGATCCATCAGCACAGATAGAATTAGTGCGCGAAGCGTCATTGTGCTTGTCTTCTTCTCATAAGAAATCGCACGGCCATTTCGAATGGTTCGAGGTTATTTTGGCCGCTCCATGCATATGGAGCGGTCGAACCTCAGGGCGGGATCCGCCGGGCCAGAGAAAGCCCCGGATAGGATTTAGAACAGAGGCGAACCTATGACGGCAGCCGTCGATGTGCGGACCCTGAAAAGCGCCTCTCCATCCCGTATACCGACGTGATGGCGGCGGACGTCGTAGGGATTGGTTCTCCCGACGACATTGCTCCCGCCATAGAACGAGAACGCAATCCTGTACCCGGCCTTGCAGAGGACCTCTTGCGTCCGACCATCGAAACTATCCGGTGACCCGACGGGATAGGCAAGCGATTGAATGTCGATGCCGAGATGCTCCTCAAGCATCCGCTTGGAACAAACGACCTCTTCCAGCTGGTCGTCCTGGCTCAAATGGCTGAGAAGGGGATGAGAGTGGGTATGGGAGCCGATTGCCATTCCGCTCTCGGACATCTCTTTCAATTCATCCTTGTCGATGAAGATCCGCTGGTTCGGACGATGATCACCCAATCCCGTGGCGATGGCGATCTCTCGCAGAAACTTGTCCTTATCGAGCTCATGGCCCGACTTGTAGATCGCCAGGAGATGGTCCAGCACCTGCAGCCAATCGCTACTCAGATCGAAGCTCAAGCGCTCAGGATAGTTCAGGGCGATCTGGGCTTTCTTCGAGTTCTTGAGCATATACGCAATTTGATCCCACCAGGGGAGCTGCGAACTGCCGATATAGGACGTGCATATAAAGAAGGTTCCCTGTGCCTTGTTTCTCTGCAGGATGGGAAAAGCATAATCGTAATTGTCTTTGTATCCATCGTCGAAAGTCAGAAGAATTCCGGTTCGACGGAAAGTTTCTTTCCCTTCGACGAAGGCGATCGCCTCGTCCAAAGAGCTGATATGATAGTTCCACTTGAGCCAGCGAACCTGCTCCTCGAAGTCCTTCGGGGTCGCCGAGTACAGATTCGGGTCTCCCGCAGTGTTGCTGGTCGAGCCGATGCGATGATAATTGAGAACCACGAGGCAATTCCGTTGCGGAAATTTTTCCAGCATCCGCACGGTTCCTGTTGCGGCCATCAGCGAGGCCAACCGCTGCCGCTTCGACCTCTTATGGCTTTCGACGACGCCGGAGTGGCTCATCCGAACATTCATTCCATCTACAACCGACATCAGCAGAACAATTCCTTCACTCGTCGATTTTCAATGTCTTCCGGCTCACGGGTCTGAAGCGTTTGCTGAGGCTTGGCTCTATGAGCACTGGCCGTTATTCAGAATAGCCAAGATCCATGATGTACGAAATACATTGCTCAGTCTCTTCCAAGCTACCTCGCCTGAACTATGCGAGAGCTCCTATTGGCTATGGTCTTTCCATTCCGTGGACATGATCAAGCCCCATCAAATGATCCGGGAGCGACCCAGCCGATCACCGGGATCCATCCATCGTGACGACACAAACCACAGTCTTGAGGAGGATGCCGATGTCACGCTTGAAGGACCAGTTCGCGACATAATCCTCATCCAGCATGACCCGGTAGGGATATGAGGTGTTGTTGCGCCCGCTGACCTGCCACAGGCCGGTTATTCCAGGGCGTGTTCGATAGTAGAAGTGCATCGACTTGTTGTAGTGCTGAACCTCCTCAGACGTGATGGGACGTGGACCCACGAGGCTCATATGCCCCCAGAGCACGTTGAAAAACTGAGGTAACTCATCGAGGCTCGTCTTCCGCAGGATCGCGCCAAGCGGCGTAATGCGCGGGTCGTTCATCAGCTTATGATTCTGCTGCCATTCCTCTCGAGCTGCCGGATCATTCTCAAGGTGCCGCGCAAGAACATCTGCAGCATCGACGACCATCGAGCGGAACTTCAAGCAAGGAAACACTGAACCGGAGGGTCCGAGCCTCATATGCCCGATGATCGCAGGTCCTCCGTCTGTCAGGATAATCAAGAGATATATCGCGGCCATCAGCGGCGCTAGAAATATGATCGCCAAAGCACTTACAATGACATCGAAAATACGTTTCGTGTCTCCACCGGTCAACTTAAACCGGAGAACCTGAGCTGCTTCATGCATTGATTACATCCAGTACAGAATTTCGGACACATCGCCGAGAAGGTAGGGTGCGCAAGGTCGATTCTTGCGAATTTCGACGCCCTTTGATTTTGAATTATTTGACGTGCTCAGAATTAAACAAGACCATCAATCGCAGTACGACTTTAGGAGTCAGTTTCCCCGGCATCTCCAGAGAAAGGGAAGCGAGCTTCCTGAAGTAGCCCCGAAGGGACAAAGCGGCTCTTCAAAGCTGGAAGCCATTGACGCGCGTACGGCCTCATTCCACCCTGCAAGGCAACTTGATGCCTCTTCCCCGGTTGAGAGATGCGTACCTCAAGGAGAACAGGATCTGCATTGCCTGCTCCATCCAAGGGTCCATCCGTGTCGTGCGCGACAGGACGCCGGGTGGACGCGATCACCACCGCGGCTGAATCATACCGTTCTGATCGAACATGGCGGGCAACTCAGACAAGTAGAATGGCTCCCAGAGAGGGCCTCGAACCCCCACGCCTTACGGCGGCGCGTCAACAGCACGCTGCGTCTTCCAATTTCGCCATCTGGGACCACACGACCCGCATTCACGACAATCGGGCCAGAGAAACCGTTTAATTTTTGTCCGGTCTTTGCCGATTGCCTGTCTAGAATGATCATCAATTTCTGCTAAACTTCAATGTCCGGGGAGCGGAGATTGTGAGTTACTCCAGCCCACAGATATCGCCACAGGCTGTGGGAGCAGCCATATTGTGAATTAGCACTCAAGGGCAAGGCAGCGCGTCGATGCTGTGAGCTGGTCTTTATGATCGGCGGACACAAGTCCGGATAGTTCCGATTTCGTGGTACCCGTGCCTGTCAATGCGTCGGCATCGTGTCATCGAAAACCCATTCATGCTTCAGCCAATCAGGAGAAGCGCAGGGACTACATCGAGAGCTTTTTCCATTGTTGTGCATCGATTCTTATCTGCGCCATCACAGTCTTCACCTTATCGCCTGTTGAACCTCGTCCTGTCAGCGCCGCATTGGCAGCCCGTCCGAAGCGCGTTCCGGCGGAAAATCCGTACAGACTGGATCAACGTTCGAGTGGACCCTCAGCGCTACAGGATACGCGGAACGACGGATCCTCTCGAGGAGCTTGATGCTGACGGTCGCGGCCTGCTTCGAGCTCGATCAGGCATCAGGCTGAAAATCTCCTGATCCGGAACACCGCTGGGCTGCCGGGAGTGGAATAAGACAGCCTTGGGCTTTTGCCTCCCAGCACAATCGCCCTTCCCACATTCCGGAAGCCGGCCCGCCTTAGGGCCTTCAGGGATGGTTGATTATGCACCTCGACATAGCTGACGAGCCCTTTGTGCATTCCCTCTCGCGTTAGGGCATGGAGCGCCCGGCTGACGCCGGTTCCGCAAAGCCGCCGTCCGCGGAATGCCAACGCCGTGAAGGATTTGTACATGTAAATGTAGTCATTTCGAAAATGCGCGGTCAGATGCATCGAAAGCGGTGTCGGTCCCGTCGCATACCAGGTGTAAGATCCCAAGATACCGTTCTCGACAAAGCCATAGCATCGGTCGCCCCGGGCGAAGGCGGCCGTGAGGAAGCCGGCATCCAGTTCGAGAGAGTGATCCTGCTCGGAGAATTGCCCCAGTTCGTCAGGACCAAGGAACTTCCATCGCTCGTCCTGTCCCGCTATCAGGCTCCAGTCCATGTCGCCCGGATCCAGCGTAATGATCCTGAAGATCAGCAAGATGACCGTGCTGTTGGCGAGCCGATAGGCCGCATAGAGAAATGTATTTGAGGCACCATAACGCTTCAGGTAACGCGGAATACTCAAGTACAACGTCTGCAGCAGCAATCGCATGGCTTCCTGGTTCGGTTGACCATTCTCTGCTGCTTGGCTGCATCGCTGCCTGGCCGGGAAGGGAGAAAGGTTGAACAGCACTGACCTCGCGTTTGGTCGCGAAGTGTCCCCAAATTCTAAATTCGATCCCAAACGCTCTCAGGCTGTGGTCTGCGGCGGCACATCCTTCTGCATGGAGCACGTTCAGGGGCGAAAATTTGCTCAGCTTCGGTTCGCATACACTCAACTCATTTCTGAACGTCACTGCATCCTTGATGGCACAGCAGTTTCACTTCACGGAAGATGGCCCTCCGCTACAGGATCGGATTATTGCAACCGGACGGTCCCGTCTGTTAGTCGGTCCAGTCGTTGCCGCAGATGGTCCACCAGAGGATCCGCCCCGGTGGTGAGACAGTCACGGTGCCCGCCTGACACTTGAACCATTTCGAGGCGTGGGCTGATGCGGCGCCAAGCCTGTCCGTCATAGTCGGCCGCGTAGAAGACGACAGGCACATCGAGCCGCTCCGGAAGATATTGCGCCATCGCAGACGCATAGACATCCCACAGCACGGGCGGAACGCCGTGGTTGGAACTCGACAGGGCCTCTCGGACCCTGGCAGATTTCTCGCACATCGGCAGGTTCAGGAACCGCGTCAGGCGGATCATCCGTTCGCCCGGTGGAATCTTGAGGAACCAACCCAGCCAGGCGAGCTGCTCGTGAACCTGCCCGAGGCGCTGCGGTGAAACCAGGTGCCTCATCATTCTGAGCACCGTCCGTGACACGGGACGGGCTCCGACGATCGGCGGATCGACCATGACGACCATCGCCACCTCGTGACCAGCCTGCACCAGCAGGCGGGCCGTTTCGAACGCCACCATGGCACCATTGCATTTGCCGCCGAGGAGGAAAGGTCCGCTGACCTGCCTTTCCAGGATGAGAGGCAAGCGATCGGCGGCCATGCCTTCGATCGTGGACGGCAGCGGCTCTCCGCGAAGGCCATGGGGATCGATGGACGCAATCGGATAATCGCGACCGAGAAGCTCCACGACCCGCCTCAGGCTCGAATGGCCGCTGGCGAGATCACCATGAAAGAAATGCAGGGGGGATTTATTGCTCTCGGCGTAAAACTCGAAGACAGGGGACGTCGTCGCAATCGGCGCATCGGCAATCTTTGGAACAAGCTGGCGGATGGTTTCCGCCCCGAACAGGATCGTTTCAGGCACCTGATGTCCGACGATGCGCTCGACTTCGATCAGCATTTCCATTGCCAGAAGCGAGTCTCCGCCGCATTGAAAGAAGTCGTCGTCGACCGTTAACGTTTTGGATTTCAGAAGCTTCTGCCAAAGGGCCAGCAACTCGGCTTCGAGATCCAATGGCTTCTCAGTATTACCGACATCACGCCTCACAGGGGCCGGATTCGTCTGCATCCCGAACGTTTCGCTGAGCCGTCGCCGCTGCACCTTGCCGGTTATTCCCTTGGGCAGCTGGTCGAGAATGACAATCCGGTGAGGAATTTTGAACGAAGCCAGCTCACCTTGCAGGAAGCTGCGGATCTCGGCAGGTGTGACCTGCGCGCCCGTGCGGAGAACAACGGCTGCCGCGATATCTTCGCCCAGGCGAGGATGCGGGATCTTGAAAGCCGCAGCCTCGGATATCGCCGGATGACGCAGAAGCGCGTTGTCGACGTCAAGTGGAGCGATCTTTTCTCCTCCGCGATTGATCGTCTCGCTGATGCGGCCGTGCAGAGACAGGAAGCCATCGCTGTCGAGACTACCGATATCACCGGTGCGCAACCAACCTTTCACGAAGGAAGCATGATTGTGTTCGGGTGCATCGAGATAGCCTGCCATCACGGTCGGTCCGCGCACCCAGATTTCTCCACGCTCCCCGGTCCGCAGCGAATTCCCCTGCGCATCTGCGATCATCACCGTGCCGGGCCAGGGCTGTCCGCAGGTTCGCGGCTTGCTTGCGCCGGGACCCGGCCGGTTGACGGCGATCTGCGCGGCCTCGCTGGATCCGTAATGCTCCAGGACGGGAACACCGAGGATCCGTTCCAAACCGCCCCTGATCTCATTCGGAAGCGGCGCACCGCCCGACGTGATGAAACGAAGGGTGTGTGCTATCGGCGCGCCTGACAGGCTTTTCACCTTCTCCCACACGGAGTTGTGGAGCGTCGGCCCCGCCGAGTACCAGGTCGGTCGCAGGTGATCGAACCATTCGTCCAACGCAAGGACGGCGATGTTCGACGGGATCGCGATACTGCCGCCCGTCAGGAGTGGCGTGAAGACAGTCACCTTGAGCCCGTGGGAATAATAGGATGGCGATACGCTGAGGCAGCGGTCCTGGGCCGTGAGTCCGAACCAGGTCTGAAGTCGCAATGCGGCTGCCAGCATGTTGATGTGGCTGAAAGGGATCAGTTTCGGCTCTGCGGTCGTGCCGGATGTCTGCAGAATGAAGGCCGGCGAAGATGGGTTCGGCTCCGTGTCGACGACGGGAGGACCAGGGGAGCGCACGATGATGCGGAGCCCGAGCCTGCCTTGTCCGACAGGAGCGGCCTCGATGATCGGTATCCCTTTTTCCTCGGCGATTTGCCGTGCTTCCGAAGCTCCGCCACGCGGAACAAGAAGACCGTTCAGGCGCAGAATGGCGAGACGTCGCCCAAGCTCCGGGAGAGGCAAACGCGGATCGAGCGGAACCGCTACGCTGCAGCAGGACACCGCTACGATGGCGAGGACTGCCTCGGGCCCGCTCGGCATCAGCACCCCGATCCGGGCGTCGCAACCGAACCCGGTCTGGCGCAGCTCACGGCGGACCTTATCGAGTCCGGCCTGCAGATCCCTGTAGGTCAGAGGCTCGAACGCGGATGACACGATCACGGGTTGCCGGGGAAATCGTCCGGCATTGTGACGGATCGCCTGAGCCAGGGTGGAGTGAGCTTCTGGCTTTGTTCCAAGTGCGGGGAACGTATCTGCAGGGCAGCCCGGGTGAGCCGCCTTCTCATTGTGTAGGAGCAAATACCCCTCCCTGAACTTGGTACCCCTCGCAGAGAACTCGAACACGGCGCCGTCATCCCGAAAAACCGACGGCTGAACACTCACACTGCACTAAGTCACTGAAATTCCACAGAGCCCAAAATGAGTTAGCGACTATCAAAGGGGTGAGGGATCCTCCCATCCTTATTGATCCCTCGACGTCAGAGTTGATTACCTCGGGATGGTCGGCCGAATTTTAACCTAGGTAATTTACAGGAATCAGGAGTTCCCCTGCCCTTCGCCGCCATGCTATGGACCAACTCGACAGTCTGCTTCGGCAGCGGTCTTCCCGCGGCATCGTGGCAGCGCATGGCGCAAGGTTTCTCTGTCTCGGGACTAGACAGTCGATAAGGGATTACCTCATAGTAGCAATGTTGCTGCGCTGAGGTTTGAAATGGTTTTGCTGTTATTGGCAGCCTTGCTGGGCGGATTCATTACATTTGCTATGCTCCTGCCTTACGGACTCCTTGTCGCGATTGCCGGAGCACCCTTCGGCGGCAGCCTCACAGCTCTGGCGGTGGGGTTTGTCCTGGCTCATTTGAGAACGAGAGCCGAACGCAGCGCATAGCATCACTTAACCGCACCGGATGCAGCCAGGGCTGCAGTTGTTGAGGACGATCTCATCTGCTTAAACCTGCCTGACGACGCGCCATTACCAATCATGATCTGTAATTGAGAATGATAGGATGGAAATGGCTGAGGAATGCGATAGCACGGCCCGCCTGACGTGAAATTCTTTATCGTTTTTAGTTCGGTTATCTCCACAATCTCCTGCGAAGCGAGTTAGTATTAGCTCCTGCTCTATCATGAGGTAGGGATTATACCCTATTTAGAGCTATTTTTTTCTTATCTGGTCGCGGCAATATATTGGCCTACGGGCATGCCGACGATGAAAACAACGCCTTCATCCTAGGAAGAATGCCCAAGTTCCAAGAGCTACCGAGCAAGATGTTCGGTCATGAGCGAGGCTGGGACCATGAAATTTCTGAACTGGGATGGGACGTTCGAATTCGGCATTCAATGGGGGGACCTCGGAACGCCGGGCGACCCGGCTACGGCAACTCAGCCGCCCGAGAAGATGGGCGGAGACATTTCCGGCATTGCCAGCGTAGCCACATGGGGCGACGCCAGCGATCAGTTCACGCTGTCCGGTACCGCTAGTCCCGACATCATCTTTCTCGATCGCAAAGGTTACGACGCGCCGCGCCTGGTCAACGTCACGACGTTCTACGGCGGAGAAGGCAACGATCTGATCGACATGACGTCCGACCGCTTTCTTTATGGAGGCGTGACGCTCTCCGGTGGGAACGGCGACGATGCGCTTCTGGGCAATGCAGGACGTGATCGGCTCTATGGAGGCAAGGACGCTGACCGGCTCAAGGGCTACGGCGGCCATGACTATCTGAGCGGAGAGGACGGCAACGATTATCTGTTCGGCGGTCGGGGAAATGACAAGCTGAGTGGCGGTAAGGGAAACGACTTTCTGTACGGACAACTCGGCAAGGACACTCTCACGGGTGGGCGCGGCAAGGACAATTTCGTGTTCGACGTCTCTCCCACGAATGGGAACAAGGACACGATCACCGACTTCAACGTGCGGGACGACACCATCCAACTCGCCCGGTCGATTTACACTAAGGCGGGCCCCAAGGGCACCCTGAAGGAGCATGCATTCTGGACCGGATCGGCCGCCCACGATGCGAACGATCGCATCATCTACGACTCCAACACGGGCAATCTTTACTATGATCCCGACGGAACGGGCGGTGCTTCTCAGAAGGCCATCGCCAAACTGTCTCCCCACCTAGCCATCACGCACAAAGACTTCTTCCTCGTCTAAGGGGCACTCGAAAGATGCGGGGGGAGCCTCTTTCCATTTGCGTGGCTGGCACGGCTCTGACTGTGGAGGTGGTGAGTGACCTCTCGCGTCTCGAAGCCCTCGAGGGCGAGTGGAATTCACTCGCCTCGCAGATCCCGTGGCCTATGGCTCAATTCGCGTGGATCGTTTCGGCGGCCCGTGCCTTTCGAGACGACAGGCTGTGCATCATCGTCTTGCGGGAGTCCGGAATCATCCAGGCCGTAGCACCGTTCGTTCTGCGTCGCTACGGCCTGGCCCACCGGTTGGAATGTCTCGACCACAGGCTGTCTGAGCCTCAGCGACTGATCGCTCGAAACGACCATTACCTGCAACTCCTGCTCAAGGTTTTGCGAATGGCGCGCTACCCTGTCTTTATGCGGGGTAGCTCGACCACGTGCGAGCAGGTTCAGGAGTTCAAAAGGCTGACACGCTCCGGTCTATGGGTAGAAAAGACGAGCGGCAGTCAGGATTCCTTTGTTCTGTTCGATGATATCGGCCGGGATGTGGAACAGCGCATGTCGGCAAAACGGCGCTGCACATTAAGGCGCAAGCGAAAGGCCGCGGAGAAGCTCGGAGTGGTACGATTCAGCATCACCCGCCCGCGCCCCGACGAACTTCCCGAACTGCTCGACGAATTCTGCAGGGTCGAGTCCTCAGGTTGGAAGGGCCGGACCGCAACGGGCCTTCAATATGATGGCAAACGCTTCTCCTTCTTCCGGATGTATTGCACCCGGATGGCACATGAGGGAGCCCTCCGTCTCGGCTTCATGACCATCGGCAACGCGACGGCAGCTGTTCGCCTCGACGTGATCTGGGGCAACAAGTCGTGGGAGCTCAAGATCGGCTACGACGAATGTTTCGCGCATTGCTCGCCCGGATTGTTGCTGAGTCATGAAGCGCTCAAGCACGGGCAGACAGAAGGGCTTCTCGGGCACCATTTCCTCGGTGAGGCGGAACCCTGGCACGAAACCTGGGCGGCTCACAAGGTAAACAGGGTCAACCTGCGATACTATCCCACGACCGTGTCCGGAGTAGCGGCACTGTGTCAGGACGCGCTTTCCCGTGTGGGTCGCACGATCATGAGGCGGTCGCGCCTCCTCTTGTCGGATGGGAAGGACGCGCCCGGAAAATCAGGCGGCACGCGTCTGAAAGAGTCTAGAACCAACCCGATGACGGCAACCTGAGCAATGCTGAGGAAGACTTCGCGCCCTCTTCGCCTCTTTCATCGAACGCGGCCTTAATCAGCTCGCGGATACGGTCTCATGCTCTCCATTGCAGCACATACGGGCGCCAAGGCCCGTTTCGTCCCGGGCTGGGCTAGGCTGGCGGGAGCATAGACCGATGCACCGTGAGAGGCTCCATGCTCTCATACCAATTCTCACTCACGGAGCCCTGTCCGCGAGGGTAATCTGCCGATGCTCCGGATGATGAACGAGCATCGGATGGTTCCTGAAAGCGGCTCCATGAGAGATGTTCATGCGAGACGGCTGCCATGCACCTTTTCCCTGCCATTGTCGGCGCAACACTCTAATAGGCACGCGAGGCGAACGTCCTTGAACCATATCGGAAAGATCGAACGGCTCCTACGGCTGCCCGACCATACCGCGAAACCGGAATCAGATCGCCACATGCGCATCGCACTCTTTCTCAGCAGCCTTGATGGCGGCGGAGGCGAGCGAGCTCACGTGATGCTTGCCAATGCCCTGGCTGCCAACGGCCACGAGGTCGAGCTCATCATCGCCAATCGCACGGGACCTTGCGAGGCACTCATCTCCCCTGCGGTCCGCATCACGGACCTCGGAGCCGGGCGGGCCATGCGGAGCCTTCCAAAGCTCGTACGCGCGTTGCGGACAAGCCGTCCCGACATCCTGATCTCCGCCCTGGTGGCAGCCAATGTTCTGGCTGCACTGGCAGGTCGGTTCGTTCCCTGGCTCCCCATGATCGCGATCGAGCACGGCGACATGAATGCCGTCTATCATGTCGACAAGAAGAGCATCGCCGCTCTCGTCGCCTACCGGCTGGCACCCTGGGTCTATGGCCGGTTCGCGCGCATCTTCTGCGTCGATCAGAGCAGCCTGCTCTCCGTCGCCGCATTCACGCGGCGGAAAGACCTGCCTCTCTCGGTCATGCCCAATGTGGTGATCGGGGACAACATCGATCAATTGGCCGCGCAGGAGGCCGATCATCCATGGATGACCGGTGACCTCCCAGTGTTCCTGAACGTCGGGCGCATGGTCGAGCAGAAGAATCATTCGCTGCTCCTCCGGGCCTTCGCCCGGGTGCTCGAGCAGAGGCCGGCCCACTTGATCATACTGGGCGATGGCCCACTCAGAGAGGAATTGGAGCAGGAGTGCCGGATGCTGGGCCTGCAGGACCATGTGGACATGCCTGGCTTCAAGAACCCCTTTCCGTTCCTGGCCTCAGCATCGGCCATGGTGCTGAGCTCCCGCTGGGAGGCCTTGCCGACGGTCGTCATCGAGGCCCAGTACGCGGGCTGCCCGGTCGTCGTGACCAAGGCTTCCATGGGCACCCTCGAACTGGTTGGGTTCGGGCGTTACGGCCGAATAGCAGAGCAGGATTCTCCCGAGGTGCTCGCGAGCGAAATGATCGCCGTGCTGGACGCCCCGATCGACAAGCAGAAGCTCCGCGTCCAGGGGAGAAAGTACACCGGCGACGCAGTGGCGCGCCTATATGAACGGGAATTCGCAGCGGTCATAGACAAGGCCGCCCCGACAGGGACGCATTGACGCTGTATCGGAGCTCAGGGCGGTGCTGGCAGACTAGGCCAACCTCTCATCGGGCAGCATCGACTTCCGGGGCTCGCGCGTGATCGCAAACCGTGGCGATGGGTGTTATCCAGGCGCCACCCCATCCCGCCACCCCATCCCGCGCTCCACGGCCAGGCTTCAACGTCCGCCAAACGCGCCGACCGAGCCCCCCTCGCCTCCGATTGCGAACGGTGCCCGCGTCAAACCGGATGTTGTAAAGGCCAACCCGGTGTTGTAAAGGCACGTCGCGTCTTAAGTCCCGCGGTCCCGATGTCCTGGAACGCCTGCGCGAGGCGCTGGATCGATCCAGGCGACATCGCCGGCAGGTCTCGAGCGCAAACCTGCCCGACCATGCCGAGTGTTCCTGCCCTCGATCGACAGGTCTCCCATCGCGGCTCCGTCACGATGCGCCGCTCCGGGCGGATGCCTCGCGGATGTCGGTTTCGATTAGATAAGTGGATGTTGCGGATGAATGCTCCCGCGCCGAAAGTCTCGTTCGTGTCCCTGGGTTGCCCGAAGGCCCTGGTGGATTCCGAGCGCATCATCACCCAGCTTCGCGCCCAGGGTTACCAGCTGACCAAGGAGCATGACGGGGCCGACGTGGTGATCGTCAACACCTGCGGCTTCCTCGACAGCGCCAAGGCAGAATCCCTTGAGGCCATCGGCGAGGCCATGGCCGAGAACGGCAAGGTCATCGTCACCGGCTGCATGGGCGCCGAGCCCGAGCAGATCCGCGACCAATTCCCGAATGTCCTCGCGATCACTGGGCCGCAGGCCTACGAATCCGTGGTCTCGGCCGTGCATCAGGCCGTGCCGCCGGCCCATGACCCTTTCGTGGACCTCGTTCCGCCCCAGGGCGTGAAGCTGACGCCGCGCCATTACGCCTATCTGAAGATTTCCGAGGGCTGCAACAACCGCTGCTCCTTCTGCATCATCCCGAAGCTGCGCGGCGACCTCGTCAGCCGCCCGATCGCCGACGTGCTGCGCGAGGCGGAAAAACTCGCCAAGGCCGGCGTGAAGGAACTCCTGGTCATTTCCCAGGACACCAGCGCCTACGGCCTCGACATCAAGTACCAGCCCAGCCTGTGGAAGGACCGCGAGGTCCGCACCCGCTTCTTCGAGCTCGCCCGGGAACTCGGCGATCTCGGCATGTGGGTGCGCATGCATTACGTCTACCCTTACCCCCATGTGGACGAGGTCATCCCGCTGATGGCCGAGGGCAAGATCCTTCCCTACCTGGACATCCCCTTCCAGCACGCCTCCCCGAGGGTCCTGAAATCCATGCGCCGTCCCGGCAACCAGGAGAAGACCCTGGAGCGCATCCACAAGTGGCGCGAGATCTGCCCCGATCTCGCCATCCGCTCGACCTTCATCGTCGGCTTCCCCGGCGAGACGGAGGAGGATGTGGACTTCCTGATGCAATGGCTGAAGGACGCCAGGATCGACCGCGCCGGCTGCTTCCAGTACGAGCCGGTCCAGGGCGCGCCCGCCAACGACATCGACGGCGCCGTGCCGCCGGAAGTGAAGGAAGAGCGCTGGCACCGCTTCATGCAGACGCAGCAGAAGGTCAGTGCCAAGATCCTCAGGAGCAAGGTCGGCAACACCCTTCCCGTGATCATCGACGAGCAGGGAGCCACGGTCGCGACCGGCCGCACCAAGTACGACGCTCCCGAGATCGACGGCGTCGTCTACGTGGCCGCGAAGACGCCGCTGAAGCCGGGCGAGATCGTCAACGTGAGGATCGAAAGCTCGGACGAGTACGACCTGCACGGGACGGCGGTTTAAGCCGCGTCCGCTCAACATGCCTCACGTCATCACCGGCCTCGTGCCGGTGATTTCATTTCAACCCTTCCACCTCATCCTGAGGAGCAGCAAAGCTGCGTCTCGAAGGATCGTCAAGTGCTCTCTGGAGGCGCCCTCATCCTTCGAGACGGATTGCTGACGCAATCCTCCTCAGGATGAGGGCTTCTCAGGACGACTGCCATAAAGGCCAGACGTGGATTCCCGGCACAAGGCTGGGCATGACGCAGAGTTCACGCCCCGACGATCTGCTCGCTCCTGATCGTATGAACGTCCGCGGCCTCCAGGTCGTGGCGAGCCTTGGCAAGCGAGCCACCGGTGTCGATCGCCCGCGACGCATCCTCGATCAGGTAGGTGTCGAAGCCCGCCTCCACGGCGTCGAGCGCCGTCCAGGCGACACAGAAATCCAGGGCGAGCCCGACGCAGAAGACCCGTCGGAAGCCCCTCTCCTTCAGGTAGCCAGCGAGCCCGGTCGAGGTCCGCCGGTCCGCCTCCTTGAACCCGGAATAGCTGTCGATCCCGGCATTGTAGCCTTTGCGGATGACGAGCTGCGCGTGCGGGATGTCGAGTTCGCGGGGAATCTCGGCGCCGGACGTCCCCTGCACGCAATGGTCGGGCCAGAGAACCTGCGGACCGTAATTCAGCTCGGTTGTCTCGAAGGGCTGCTTGGCGGGATGGCTCGACGCGAAGGAGGCGTGTCCCTCCGGGTGCCAGTCCTGCGTCAGCACCACGTGCCGGAAGAGCTTTGCGAGCCGGTTGATGGGTGCGATCACCGCATCGCCCTCCGGCACCGCCAGCGCCCCGCCGGGCAGGAAATCGACCTGCACGTCCACGACAATGAGGACGTCCTGCTCCCCCGGCTCGATCGTCACGCGTTCGGTCATGCGTACATTCCCTGCTTTTCGATGGCCGATATAGCAGACTCAACGAAAAAGGCAGCCGGTCGCCCGGCTGCCTTTCCCATTTCAGGCCTGATTCCGCTTATTGCGGGATCTTGTCCTCGATGCCCTTCACGTAGAAGTTCATGCCGAGAACCTGCTCGTCCGAGAGGGCGCCGTTGCCCTTGCACTCGATCTCCTTGCCGTCCTGGCCGAGGACCGGGCACTTGAAGGGGTTGAGCTTGCCGGACTTGATGGCGGTCTCGGTGTCCTCGGCCATCTTCTTCACATCGTCGGGCATGTTCTTGTAGGGCGTCATCACGACCATGTGGGCGTTAATGCCGCCCCAGGTGTCCTCGGACTTCCAGGTACCGTCGAGAACCGCCTTGGTGCGAGCGACGTAGTAATCAGACCAGTTGTCGGTAATGGCGGTGAGCTGCGCCTTCGGGGCGAAGCGCTCCATGTCGGAAGCCTGGCCGAAGCCGAACTTGCCGCGGGCCTCGGCCGCCTGGATCGGCGCCGGGCTATCCGTGTGCTGAGCCAGGACGTCGACACCCTGGTCGAGGAGCGCCTTGGCGGCATCGCCTTCCTTCGCCGGGTCGAACCAGGTGTTGGCGAATACGATCTTGATCTTGACGTTCGGGTTCACCGATTGCGCGCCGAGATAGTAGGCGTTGATGCCGGCGATCACTTCCGGAATCGGGAAAGCCCCCACATAGCCGATGGTGTTGGACTTGGTCATCTTGCCGGCGATCACACCAGTGATGTAGCGGCCTTCGTGGAACTTCGCCGCATAGGTCGAGAGGTTCGGAGCACGCTTGAAGCCGGTGGCGTGCTCGAACTTGATGTTCGGGTACTTCTTGGCGACCTTCAGGGTCGGCTCCATGAAGCCGAAGGACGTCGTGAAGATCAGGTCGTGGCCGGTGCGGGCGAGCTGCTCGATGGCGCGCTCGGAATCGGCTTCCGGAACGCTCTCCACGAAGGTGGTCGTCACCTTGCCTGGAAACGCCTTCTCGATGGCCAGGCGGCCCTGATCGTGCTGGTGGCTCCAGCCAAAATCACCCACGGGGCCCACATAGATGAAGCCGACCTTGACCTTGTCCTTTGCCTGCGCGAATGCGCCGGTGGCGGACAGAGCCAGGACCGCTGCCCCCGCAACGGCTCCGAAGACTTTCCCTGAAAACATGCTTGTTCCCTCGAGTTTGGATTTCACCCATTCCGTCGCAGGTCTGAGGGCTTCTGGCAAGAATTCCTCTGCCTACACTTTGGTCAGATTAACACCAGTTTGCTCACCGGTCAGGCACGAAAGGCACCCCCAGCGAGCCGGGTGCTCCGATGGCCCTGCCATGGCGCAGGGACAGGAGCAGCAGGGCGATGATCGTGGCAAGATACGGCACGGCCGACAGGAGCTGAGGCGGCACGCCGAACTGGGCAGCCTGGGCGTGGAGCTGCAGCACCGTCGCGGCCCCGAAGATATAGGCCCCGACCAGGAGCCAGCCCGGCCGCCACGCCGCGAAGACCACGAGCGCCAGGGCGATCCAGCCACGCCCCGCCGTCATGCCGGGCGACCAGAAGCGGGTATAGACGAGGGCGAGATAGGCCCCCGCGAGCCCCGCGCAGGCGCCGCCGAACAGGATGGCCCAGAAGCGCACCCGCCAGACCGGAAGCCCCAGGGCATTGGCGGAGGTATGGTTCTCGCCGACGGAGCGTAGGGTCAGGCCGGAGCGGGTCCGGGTGAGGTAGACGGCGACCAGGATCGTGAGCGCGATGGATGCGTAGACGAAAAGATCCTGCTCAAAAAACAGGCGACCGACGACCGGGATGTCGCTCAGCACCGGGATGTCGATATGCGCGACCGGGTCGCGCCGGGCGCCGACGAAGGGAGCGCCGATCAGGCCGGACAGGCCGAGGCCCAAGATCGTCAGCGCGAGGCCCGAACCGACCTGGTTCGCGGCGAAGCCCAGCACCACGACGGCGAACAGGGCGGCCATCAGCGTGCCCGCGAGCATTCCGGCGGCGACGCCGAGCAGGGTCGAGTCGAAGGTCACGGCGACGGCGAAGCTGCAGGCGGCACCCATTGCCATCATGCCCTCGACGCCGAGGTTGAGCACGCCTGAGCGCTCCGCCACCAGCTCGCCCAGGGCGGCGATCAGGAGCGGCGTGGACGCCGTCACGATGGTGAGCAGAATGGCCTCGAAAGTGGTCACTTGCCCCCTCCCCGTGAGATGAAACGAATGCGGTAGCTCACGAGCGCGTCGGCCGCGAGCACGCAGAGCAGAAGGATGCCCTGGAAGGCCTGCGTGAGATCGAGCGGCAGCTTCAGCATGATCTGCGCGCTCTCGCCGCCGATGAAGGTCAGGGCGACGACGAGGGCCGCGATCAGGATACCGATGGGGTTGAGGCGTCCCAGGAACGCCACCGTGATGGCCGTGAAGCCGTAACCGGGCGAGATCGACGGCTGAAGCTGCCCGATCTGGCCCGACACCTCGGAAATGCCCGCAAGCCCGGCGAGCCCACCCGAGATGGCGAAGACCGCCATGGTGGTCGCCTTGGAGCTGAAGCCGGCGAACCGCGCCGCCCGGGGCGCATCGCCGGTCAGCTTCAGCCGGTAGCCGAACAGGGTTCGCCCGAGGATCACGGCGGTGAGCAGGACAGCGATCAGCGCGAACACGGCTCCGAAATGAACCCGGCCGCCCTCCAGGATCGGATGCAGCGTCGCCGACGGGTCGAAGGTCACCGATTGCGGGAAGTTGAAGCCCTTGGGATCGCGCCACGGGCCGCGCACCAGATAGTCCAGGATCAGCTGCGCCACGTAGACCAGCATGAGGCTGGTCAGGATCTCATTGACGCCAAAGCGCGTCTTCAGGAAAGCCGGGATCAGCCCGTAGAGCGCGCCGCCGATGATGCCGAGCAGGAGCATGAGCGGCAACACCCAGAAACCGGCCTCCGTGCCGTGGACTTTAAGCGCGAGCCAGCTGCCGAGCACGGCACCGATCACGTATTGGCCTTCCGCGCCGATGTTCCAGAGATTCGCGCGGAAGCAGTAGGACAGGCCAATGGCGATGAGAGCCAGCGGGGTCGCCTTGACGAGAAGCTCCTGCAGGGACCAGGGGTCGCTCAGGGGCTGGAGCACGTAGACGTCGAAGGCTGCGATGGGCGAGCGCCCCATCAGCCAGATGACGAATCCCGCGATGAGAAAGGCCGTCACGAAGGCGGCCACCGGGGCGAGCGCCCGCATGACGGGGGACACGTTGGGACGGGGCGTCAGCTCAAAGCGCATGAGCGTCCCCCTGGGCTTGTGCGACACCGAGCATTTCCAGGCCGATGGCTTCCTTTGTCCATTCGCCGACCGGCCTCAGCGGACTCAACCGCCCCTGATGGATCACGGCCATCCTGTCGGCCACCTCGAACAACTCGTCGAGATCCTGGCTGACGACCACGACGGCGCTGCCCGCGCGCGAGAGGTCCACGAGAGCCTGACGGATGAGACGCGCCGCACCCGCATCGACACCCCATGTGGGCTGGTCGACGATGATGAGCTTGGGCTTGCGGATGATCTCGCGGCCGATCACGAATTTCTGAAGGTTGCCTCCCGAGAGCTTGCGCGCCTGTGGATCGCCCTCGGGGGTGCGCACGTCGAAGCTCTGGATGATGGAGCGGGCGAGCCGCCTCGCGGCATTCAACAGGATGAAGCCGGAGCGGCTCACTTCCGTGGCCGCGTGGGAAATCAGCGTGTTCTCGCTCAGGCGATGGGTCGGAGCCGCCGCATGGCCCAGGCGCTCCTCGGGCACGAAAGCCGCGCCGAGACGGCGCCGGGCGTCGATGCCCAAGGTCCCCGACGGTTTGCCGGTGATCACGACGGCGTCCGGCCGGTCGGCGAGACGCTCGCCCGACAATGCGGCGAACAATTCGCTCTGCCCATTGCCCGCGACGCCCGCAATGCCCACGACCTCGCCGGCCCTCGCCACGAGATCGATGTCGCGCAGGGCCTGCCCGTGCAAACCAGCCGGCAGCATGGACAGGTGCGAGACCCTGAGCATCTCGCCCATCACATGGTGCGGGGCGTCGGTGCGGACCTCGCCGACCTCGTTGCCGACCATCAATGCGGCGATCTCGCGGGCGCTCCTGGCCCGGGGATCGATGGTGGCGACCACCCGCCCGCCTCGCAGGATCGTGGCGCTGCGGCAGAGGCGGCGCACCTCTTCCAGCTTGTGCGAAATGTAGAGAATGGAGCAGCCCTCGGCCGAGAGGCGGTCCAGGGTGGTGAAAAGATGCTCGGCCTCCTGCGGCGTCAGAACCGAGGTCGGCTCGTCCAGAATCAGAAGCCTGGGATTCTGGAGCAGGCAGCGGACAATTTCGATACGTTGGCGCTCGCCGGCCGACAGGGTCCAGACCGCCCGGTCGGCATCGAGCGCCAGGCCGTAGGTCCGGCTGATCTCGCCGAGTTTGCTGCGGACGGTCGATAGGCTCCATTCGTCCGACAGGGCCACGGCGATGTTCTCGGCGACGGTCAGCTCGTCGAACAGCGAGAAATGCTGGAACACCATGCCGAGGCCGAGATTGCGGGCCTCGACCGGGGACCCGATGGTGACCGGGCGCCCCTCCCACCGGATCTCGCCGGCGCTCGGCTCGATGACCCCATAGAGGATCTTGACCAGCGTCGACTTGCCGGCACCGTTCTCGCCCAGGAGGGCGTGGATTTCGCCCGGCTGGATGGCCAGATTGATCCCATCATTGGCGAGAAGGTCGCCATAGCGCTTGCTGATCCCTTGAAGTTCGACGAGGGGCGGCCCCGATGATGATACGTCTGCCTTCACACAAGCGACTCTGATTTCAAGGGTTGCGGCAAGTTAGGAATTTGCACATGGATGACCGCCCGCGCGGCTCTTGGCAAGGGCCGTCGGGATGCGGGCTTCCGTTATGGAATAATCATAGGGAAGCGGCGCGCCGGTCGGCAATGCCGAATCCGTGGTTTATTGTGAGTCCGCGAACCGTCCACAACCTGATGGTGAGAGAGCCGTGACCGAGAAAACCTATGACATCGCCATCGTGGGCGCCGGAGCCGTGGGCCTGAGCGCCGCTCTGGCCTTCGCCCGCGACGGCTACGAGACCGCTCTCATCGGTGGCCTCGACGTGCGCCGGGATGGGCGGACCGTTGCCCTTCTCAACGGCTCGGTCCGATTTCTGGAAGCCCTCGGCGTCTGGCCCGCGGTGGCTTCCGTCGCGGCGCCGCTGGAAACCATGCGCATCATCGACGATACGGGCAGCCTGTTCCGTCCGCCTCCGGCGTCGTTCCGGGCCGGAGAGATCGGCCTCGATGCCTTCGGCTGGAACATCGAGAACATCGCCCTCGTCGAGACCCTTGCCGAGGCGGCCCGAAAGGCCGAGCACCTGACCCTTGTTCCGGAATTCGCCGCGGGCTTCCTGGCGGACGATCAGGGTGCTGCCCTTACCCTGACCGGCGGCGAGACGATCCGCGCCGGCCTTGTCGTCGCGGCCGACGGGCGGAACTCCAAACTGCGCCAGATCGCCGGGATCGATGCGAAGACATGGTCCTACCCGCAATCCGCCGTGACGGTCATCCTGGCCCACGACCGGGAGCACCGGGACACCTCGACGGAGTTCCACACCCGCCACGGGCCCTTCACATTGGTGCCCCTGCCCGGCCGCCGTTCGAGCCTCGTCTGGGTCACCGGCAAGGATGAGGCCGAGCGTCTCTCGAATCTCGACGATGCGGCCCTCGCCCGTGCCATCGAGCGGCAGGCGCAATCGCATCTCGGCGCCATGCGCATCGACGGCCCGCGCGGGCTCGTGCCCATGAGCGGTCTCTCGGTCAACCGCTACTGGTCGCAGCACCTCGCCCTCGTCGGAGAGGCCGCCCACGTGTTTCCGCCCATCGGCGCCCAGGGCCTGAATCTCGGCTTCCGCGATGTCGCCTCGCTCCGGGACGCCGTCATCGACGGTCACGATGCGGGCCATTCTCCCGGCTCGGACGAGACACTGAAAGGCTATCAGCGCAGCCGTGATCTCGATGTCCGCCTGCGCACGGCCGCCGTGGACGGCCTCAACCGGACGCTCCTCACGGGCATGATCCCAACCGATTTCCTGCGCGGCGCCGGTCTCCTGGCCTTGAGCAACATCGGCCCCCTGCGCCGGATCGTCATGCGCGAGGGCGTGCTCCCCCGGGTCGGCGCGCCCCGGCTGATGCAGGGATAAGGGGCGGATTGAAGAGGACTGGTCCTCGCCACTGTCATTCCCGGCCGGAGCGCAGCGGAGGGGAAGGGAATCCACGTTCAGGCGCCGCGCTATGGATCCCCTTCCCTCGCTTTGCTCGCCGGGGATGACACTCTCGCTCGTCATGGCCGGTCTTGTGCCGGCCATCCCGATACGGAGAAGCGCGGCACCTCAAGCAAGTGAGATCACCGGCACAAGGCCGGGAATGACGTGGAGAGCGCTACTGCCAGCTGCACTGGATTCCCTCACGGAAACAGGTCGTACGGCAGAGCCCCGGTCTTCGTGGTGAGATAGAGGACGCCGGTCAGCGTGAACATCGACACCAGCGTGCCGACGAGGACGCAGGCCGAGGCGCGTTCCACGCCCACGTTGTACTGGGTCGAGATGACGAAGATGTTGAGGGCGGGCGGAAGGGCCGCCATGACCATGGCCGCGTAGGTCCAGGCCGGGCCGAAATCGCCCACGGCGGACAGCACCACCCAGACCAGCAACGGGTGGAGAATCAGCTTGATGAAGACCAGCGCGGGAACCTCGCCCGGCATCTGCCGCAGGGGTCGCAGGGCCACCGTCACACCGAGGATGAACAAGGCGCATGGCGCGGCCGCTCCGGACAGCCATAAGACCATCTGCTCGACGGGGCCGGGAAGCCGGACGTGCAAATAGCTCGCCGCTATGCCAACAGCCGTGGCGACGTTGAAGGGATGGGTCACCACGCGCCAGACGATCCGGCGGATCGTCGCGGATAAGCTGAGTTTGTCGAGGCCCGCCATCGACATCAGAAGCGGGACGACGGAGAACAGGAACAGGTTGTCGAACACGAAGATCAGGACGACCGGCGCGCTGGCCGAGGTGCCGATGGCCGCGAGGATGAGCGGCGGCCCCATATAGCCGATGTTCGAGTAGGAGCCAGCCACGCCCTGCATGACGGATTGCGGCAGGTCCTTCGTGTACCGCCACCCTGTCGCGAACGAGAACACGAAGGCGCAGGCGGTCGAGAAGGTGGTGGCCGCGATGAACGGCCAATTTGCCAGCTCGTCCAGGGGCTTGTCGGCGATGAGCCGGTAGAACAGGCAGGGCAGCGCCACGTAGATCAGGAAGAACTGCATCCACGCGAGCCCGGCCTCGGGCTGCTTCACCACCCTGCCGCAGAAGAAGCCGAGACCGATGAGACCGAAGAAGGGGGCAAGAAGATTGAACAGCCCGATCAGGTCGGACATCGGCGGCTCCGAATGGTCAGCGGGAGGAAGGAACGGCAGGCCGGAGGTGCGAGCCTCTTCTGGCAAGGTTCCAACCTTACGACAATGCTATCTTTCGGCAGGGCGGTGTTCCGCAGATGCAAGGCTCGGCCGGGTGGAGGCTTTGCTCTCTCGATTGTGACAAGAGGCCGATTTGGAGAATCCGGCGATAATCTCTATATGAAGATCAAGGAGTTAAGACCATGAAAGCGAGTTCAGCAAAATTCGCGATCGGCCAAGTGGTTCGGCATCGGGTCTTCGATTTCAGGGGGCTCATCTTCGACGTCGACCCGGAATTCGACAATACCGAGGAATGGTGGCTGTCGATCCCTGAAGAGTCCCGGCCCCGCAAGGACCAGCCCTTCTACCACCTCTTCGCCGAGAACGCGGAAACCGAGTATATCGCCTACGTTTCCGAGCAAAACCTTCTGCCCGACCATTCCGACGAGCCTCTGCGCAATCCGATGATTGCCGAGATGTTCACTCTGGACAAGAACGGCAGCTACAAGGCCAAGCCGATCCTGGCCAACTGAGTTTTCTCAATTCGAGGCAAAAGAAAACGCCGGGCTTTTGGCCCGGCGTTTCCGTTTGTTCGATGCCTCAAACCTTACGGCTTGGGAGCAGCCGGCGCGGCGGGAGCAGCAGCGCCGGGAGCGGCCGCGCCGCCCTGACCCTGGCTCTGGAGCATGCGCTGGCGCATCTCCTCGCTCTTCTTCTGCAGCTCTTCCTGGAGCTTCTTCTGCTGCTCCTCGAGAACCTTCGGGTCGATCGGAGGACCATCGAAGGCCTTGCCGAAGCCCGCCGCCGGAACGGCGAAGGTGATCTCGCGGCCCATCTGGTTCTGGACGCTGACGTTCAGGTTGCTGCCCTTCTTGATAGCGGCGATGAAGTCGTCCTTCACCTGAGCCTCGGCGAAGCAGCCATTGGGCAGGCACATGACGTAGCGGCCGGGGGTCGCCTGGCCCTGATCGACGGCGAAGCGCAGGCCCGGCTGCAGCAGCAGGCCGAGCGGCATCACGAAGCGGACGACCTTCTGCGGCTGCTGGCCCTTCACGTCATAGACGGCGAGAGCGAGGACCGGCTGGCCCTGGTCCGACACGAAGTCGCGGGTCGTGTAGCAGATCTCGGTGTTGGTGTTCTGGTCCTTGCCGCAGACCTTGGTCCATTCCGGCTGGGACGGCTCGGCCTTCACCTGCACGACCGTCGGGCCGGTATTCTGCGGCTGGGCCGCGCCGGGAGCAGGCTGCTGGGCCGGAGCGGCCGGACGGGTCGCCGGAGCCGCGGGCTTCGGGGCCGGGGCGGTTTGGGCCAGAACGGGTGCGCTCACCAGAAGAGCCAAGGCGGTCGCCAGGCCACGGGTCCCCCCCAGGCTCGCGAAGCGTGTCGCGAAAGACATGTTTGTGATCCTCTTCAATCGAAAGGTCGGCTTTCGAATAAGCCGTTTATCCGGCGTGTTCTTAACCTGCAATGACGGGGTCCAAATCCTTGCCGAATGTGGCGAAGACAAGACGTGTGGGGCTCCTTTAACCTTTCGTGTGGTAGGTTTCCAGTCACCTCGGGCAAATTTCTGTACAACATTGCTCGGATGAACGCCGTCTTGCACCGGGAGCGTCATGAGCCTCAGGCTTATACGGAATCTGCTGATTGCCGCCGCCTTTCTCTTTCCGTCCTTGGGCCTCGCAGCCGGGCCCGGCCAGGAGACTCTGCGGCATGGCATCGCGATGCACGGGGAGCCTGCCCTCGCACCGGGGTTCGAGCACCTGCCCTATGCCGATCCGCAGGCGCCCAAGGGCGGTCGAATCACCCTGGCCCTCCAGGGCACCTTCGACAGCCTCAACCCACTGATCGTCCTCGGCGTCGCCCCGGACGTGGTGCCGCGCTACGTGCTCCAGAGCCTGATGATGCGCTCGACCGACGAGCCGTTCACGATCTACGGCCTCGTCGCCCGCACGGTCGAGATGCCGGATGACCGGAGTTCCATCACCTTCAACCTCGATCCGCGGGCCCGCTTCTCCGACGGCCATCCCCTGACGGCCGAGGACGTGCGCTTCTCGTTCGAGGCGCTGAAGACATACGGAAAGCCGTTCCACCGCTCCAGCTTCGGGCAGGTGAAGGCGGTCGAGATCCTCGATCCGCACCGGATCCGGTTCGACCTGTCGGGCTCCAACGACCGGGAGCTGCCGCTGCTCATCGGCATGACGATGCCGATCTTTCCGGCCCATGCCACGAACCTGGAGACCTTCGACAAGACCTCCCTGACCCCGCCCATCGGCTCCGGCCCCTATGCCCTGACCGAGGTCAGGCCTGGCGAGCGGGTCGTGCTGACCCGCCGCAAGGATTACTGGGGTGAGGATCTGCCGGTCACCCGCGGGCTCTATAACTTCGACGAGATCCGCTACGATTTCTACCGCGATGCCAACACCCTGTTCGAGGCCTTCAAAGCGGGGCTTTACGATTTCCGGATCGAGGGCGATCCGGGCCAATGGGCCACGGGCTACGACATTCCCGCCGTCCGGGACGGGCGCATCGTCCGGGAGACCCTGACGACCCGGCTGCCCAAGGGCATGAACGGCTTCGTGTTCAATACCCGAAAAGCCCTCTTCGCGGATGTCCGGGTGCGGGAGGCGCTGAGCTACCTGTTCGATTTCGACTGGGTGAACCGCAATCTCTATTTCGGCCAGCTCACCCGCTCCGACAGCTATTTCGCCGGTTCCGACCTCGCCTCCACGGGCCGACCCGCCGACGAACGGGAGCGCGCCCTGCTGGCGGGGTTCCCCGGCGCGGTGCGCGAGGACATCCTCGAAGGCCGGTGGGAGCCGCCCGCCGGGGACGGCTCGGGCCGGGACCGGGAAACGGCGCGACGTGCCCTCGCGCTTCTGGCTGAGGCCGGCTGGGTACTGGAGAACGATGTCCTGCGCCGCAAAGGCACGGGCGAGCCCTTCGCCTTCGAGATGTTGGTCAATTCCCGGTCCCAGGAGCGGCTGGCCCTCAACTTCTCGCAATCCTTGAGCCGGATCGGCGTTCAGGCCCGGGTGCGCCTCGTCGACGACGTGCAGTATTGGCGCCGCCTCGCTAGGTTCGACTTCGACATGGTGCAATGGCTCTGGCCCGGCACGCCCTCCCCGGGCAACGAACAGCGCAACCGCTGGGGCTCGGCTGCGGCGCAAAGGGGTGGGTCCCAGAACCACGCAGGGGTTACCTCACCGGCAGTCGACCGCCTGATCGACGGCCTTCTGGAAGCCAAAAGCCGGGAGGAATTCGTCTCCGCCGTGCGGGCGCTCGACCGCGCCCTCCTGTCGGGCTTCTACGTGGTTCCCTTGTTCTACGTGAAAGATCAATGGCTTGCCTACAAGAGCGACCTGAGGAGACCGGACAGGACACCGCTCATGGGGACCAATATCGATACGTGGTGGTGGCAGCCGCACTAACCCCGAGGAGCCGTGCATGCAGCCTATTGTTGAGCTTCCATTCATGTAGATGATGAAACAAATGCTCTGCTTCGACGTTAGGTGAGCACCTCCTGTCTCATCTGTCGCGTCCAACTGCAGGGTATCGTCATGAACGCAATGCCGAAGGTTCTCGTCGTCGACGACGGCGACCGTGATCCCGACAGTGCTCTGTCGATGGAACTGGCCGGCATGGGCTATGCGAGCGTCACGACACCTTTCGAAGCCGCCGACGACGTTCTGGCCCTGATCCCGAGCCCGGCGGCCGTGGTGCTGCAGATGCCCCGCCATGCCGGCTGGGCCGAGCGTCGCCGATTCCTGGAACTCGCCAGCCGTCTGCGCAAGAACCTGGCCGAGACCGGAACCCCCGTGATCCTCACGGGCGGCGTGAGCGGCGCCGTCACGATGCTCCAGAATCAGCTCAGCATGCACGCCGTCGCGGCGCAGGATATTTGAGTTTTAGAACCCATCAACCCCTCCCACGTCATCACCGGCCTTGTGCCGGTGATCTCGCTTATAGGATCGCCCTCAGTGTCATTCCCGGCCGAAGCGTAGCGGAGGGGAAGGGAATCCACGATCAGGCGCAACGCTATGGATCCCCTTCCCTCGCTGCGCTCGCCGGGGATGACATCCATCCGTCATGGCCGGCCTCGTGCCGGCCATCTCGACTGTTAAAGCGCCGCGCCTCTTTCCATCGGGATCACCGGCACAAGGCCGGTGATGACGTGGGAGGATGCCATTCCGGGGCGTCTTAGGCGAGCCAGGAATGACGCGTTACGCATTCACCCCTTTACGCAGCCTTCTTCTCCGCGATTCGCACGAGGCTGCGCAGGATCGTGGTTGCGGCCTTGATGCGTTCGTCCGGGGTCTCCGTGTCGCGGACGAACACGATCTTCATGTCGGGACGCACCTTCGCGAAGGACGCCTGCTCGGTAACGTAGGAGATGAGCCCGATCGGGTTGGCGAAGGAATTGTCGCGGAAGGAAATGATGATGCCCTTTGGCCCGCCGTCCACCTTCTCCACATTGGCGCGGCGGCAGAGCACCTTGATCGCCATGATCTTGAGAAGCTGATCGACCTCGGAAGGCACGGGCCCGAACCGGTCCACCATTTCCGCCCGGAACGCGTCGATCTCCTGGTCGGTCTCGAAGGTCGAGAGGCGGCGGTAGAGCCCGAGCCGCAATTGCAGGTCGGCGATGTAGCTCTCCGGGATCATCACCGGGGCGCCGACCGCGATGGTGGGCGACCATTGATCCTCCGTGGGCTCCTCGATGCCGGCCTTGAGCTGCGCAACGGCCTCCTCCAGCATCTGCTGGTAGAGCTCGTAGCCGACCTCCTTGATGTGCCCGGACTGCTCCTCGCCCAGCAGGTTGCCCGCGCCGCGGATGTCGAGATCGTGCGAGGCGAGCTGGAAGCCCGCGCCCAGGGTATCGAGGGTCTGGAGCACCTTCAGGCGCCGTTCGGCCTGCACGGTCAGGGTCTTGTTGGCCGGCACCGAGAACAGGGCAAAGGCGCGGGTCTTGGAGCGCCCGACGCGGCCGCGCAGCTGGTAGAGCTGCGACAGGCCGAACATGTCGGCCCGGTGGACGATGAGCGTGTTGGCGGTCGGGATGTCGAGGCCAGATTCCACGATGGTGGTGGAGAGCAGGATGTCGTACTTGCCCTCGTAGAAGGCCGTCATGACGTCTTCGAGCTGCCCGGCCGCCATCTGGCCGTGGGCCACCGCGACCTTTGCCTCCGGCACCTCCTTGTCGAGGAAGGCCTTCACATCGCCGAGGTCGTCGAGACGCGGTACAACATAGAAGGCCTGCCCGCCCCGATACCGTTCGCGCAGCAGCGCCTCGCGGATGAGAAGCGGATCGAACGGCGTGATGAAGGTGCGCACCGCAAGGCGATCGACCGGCGGCGTCGTGATCAGCGACAGCTCGCGCACGCCCGTGAGAGCGAGCTGCAGGGTGCGCGGGATCGGCGTGGCCGAAAGCGTCAGCACGTGAACCTCGGCGCGCAGCTCCTTCAGGCGCTCCTTGTGGCTGACGCCGAAATGCTGCTCCTCGTCGACGATGATGAGACCGAGATCCTTGAACTTGATGGTCTTGCCGAGCACCGCATGGGTGCCGATGACGATGTCCACCGACCCGTCGGTCAGCCCTTCCTTCGTCTTCTTCATCTCGGCGGCCGGCACGAAGCGCGAGGCCTGCGCCACGTTGAGCGGCAGGCCGCGGAAGCGGTCGCAGAAGGTGCGGTAATGCTGACGGGAGAGCAGCGTCGTCGGCACCACCACGGCCACCTGCTTGCCGCTCATGGCGGCCACGAACGCGGCTCGCAGCGCGACCTCCGTCTTGCCGAAGCCCACGTCGCCGCACACGAGGCGGTCCATCGGACGGCCGGACGCCATGTCGTCCAGCACCGCCTCGATGGCGTTGAGCTGGTCTTCGGTCTCGTCATAGGGGAAGCGGGCCGCGAACTCGTCATAGAGCCCTTCCGGCGGCGTCAGGCGCGGCGCTTCCTTGAGGATGCGCGCGGCGGCGATCTTCATGAGCGCGCCCGCCATCTCGCGGATGCGCTGCTTCATGCGCGCCTTGCGGGCCTGCCAGGCTCCGCCGCCGAGCTTGTCGAGCTGGACTTCCGTTTCCTCCGACCCGTAGCGGGTCAGAAGCTCGATGTTCTCCACCGGCAGGAACAGACGGTCGCCGCCGGCATAATGCAGCTCCAGGCAATCGTGCGGAGCCCCCGCCGCCTCGATGGTCTTCAGCCCCTCGAAACGCCCGATGCCGTGATCCACGTGAACCACGAGGTCGCCCGGCGTGAGCGCCGCGACCTCGGTCAAAAAGTCCTGCGGCCGCTTCGACTTGCGCTTCTGGCGCACGAGGCGGTCGCCGAGGATGTCCTGCTCGCTGATGACGGCGAGATCCGCCGTCTCGAAACCCGATTCGAGCGGCCAGATTCCGACCGGGATCTCGTTGCGCGGATAAGCCATCGCGTCGGAGAACCGGGCAATGGGCCTCGTCTGGCGCAGGTCGTGGTCCTGCAGCACGTGGCAGAGGCGCTCGCGGGAACCCTCCGTCCAGGCGCCGAGCATGACGCGCTTCTTGCCCGCCTGCAGGCCGCGGATGTGCCGCACCACGGCCTCGAACACGTTGGCGTTCTCGTCGGCGCGCTCGGCGATGAAGTTGCGCCCCTGCCGGGCCTCGCAATCGATCACGAGGCGGCCAGCGGATTCGGGCATCGCGAAGGGCGTCAGCCGGGCGAGCGGCAGTTTGGCCGTGCGCTCAGACCATTCGTCCGGCTTGAAATACAGCGCGTCCGGCGGCAGCGGCCGATACGGCGCCACGCCGGGCTGGTTCTGCCCCATGGTTTCGCGACGGGCGTCGTAATAATCCTTCACCTGGGCGAGGCGCTCGCCGGCGGCATCGTCGGCCAGGGTGTCGAACACCACAGGAATGCCCGGCACGTAGTCGAACAGGGTGTCGAGATGGTCGTGGAAGAGGGGCATCCAGTGTTCGAGGCCCGGATAGCGCCGCCCCTCGCTGATCGCCTCGTAGAGCCGGTCGTCCCGGGTCGGCGCGCCGAAAGCCGCCACATAGGCCTGCCGGAACCGTCGGATGCTCTCCGTGGTGAGCTGGACCTCACTCATGGGCACGAGATCGAGGGACCGCAGGGTGCCGACTGTGCGCTGGGTCTCCGGGTCGAAGGCGCGGATCGATTCGAGCGCGTCGCCGAAGAAGTCGAGGCGCACCGGGTTGGGAAGCCCAGCCGGGAAGAGATCGATGATGCCGCCGCGCACCGCGTATTCGCCCGTGTCGCGCACGGTGCCGGTGCGCAGGAAGCCGTTGGCCTCGAGCCAGTTGATGAGCTGGGTCGTGTCGACCACGTTGCCGGGCGCCGCCGAGAAGGTCTCGGCCGCGATGCGCGCCTTCGGCGGCACGCGCTGAACCAGGGCATTCACGGTGGTCGAGAGGATGCGCGGCTTGTCCTCCGAGGTCTTGGACCGGGCAAGGCGGGCGAGGGTCGTCATTCGCTGCGCGGTGATCGCCGCATTGGGCGAGACCCGGTCATAGGGCTGGCAGTCCCAGGCCGGGAAGGTCAGGATCTCGATCTCGGGTGCGATGAAGGCGAGGCTGTTGGCGAAATTCTGCTGCCGCTGCCCGTCCCGCGCCACATGGACCAGAACCGCCGGTCCCTCCACCTGCCCCGAGAGGCCCCGGGCCAGATCGGCGACGGCAAGCGCGTCGAAGCCGTCCGGCACGCTGGACAGCGTCAGGCTTTGCCCCTTCTTCAGGGCGTCGAGAGCACGGGTCAGGGCTGGCTTCATGATGAGGTATCGGTTCAGAGATCAAGGAGAACGCGGGCCGGCGGGCGCGGTTCGTCGAAACGGGATTGCGATGGACGTGGTTTAGTCCGATGCGAGGGCTTCTGTCATCCCTCTGTCGAGTGCGTTTTCCCTCCCCCCTTGCGGGGAGGGATTGAGGATGGGGTCGCAAAGTCGGAGCGCTGTGCCTGACGAGGACCGACAGCGCTCTCTACCACGTCATCACCGGCCTTGTGCCGGTGATCCCGATGGCTTGAAACGCTGAACCTCACCGTATCGGGATGGCCGGGACAAGCCCGGCCATGACGGGTGGGTTGCACTCTGCTGTGCCTCCTTCACCCCTGCCGCTCCCTTGCATGAGGAGACAAGGAATCGCGCTACCCCTCCAGCGACTCAATCATATTCACGCGAGTTGCATGCCGGCCACCCTCAAATCGGGCGTTCAAGAATGCATCCACGATGTCGAGCGCCAGCCCTTCACCCACTACGCGTGCGCCAATCGACAACATGTTGGCATCGTTGTGCTGACGGATCATGCGGGCTGAGAATGTGTCGCTGCAGACGCCGCAGCGGATGCCCGTTACCTTGTTCGCAGCCATCATGATGCCCTGGCCGGTGCCGCATAGGATGATGCCGAACCGGCAATCGCCGGAGGCGACGAGCCGCGCCGCTGCTTCGCCGTGTTTAGGATAGGGTGTGCTCTCCGGCGTCGTCGGTCCGATGTCGACCGCTACCCAGCCACGCACCGCAATATGAGCGGCAATGGCTTGTCGGAGCTGAATGGCGGCGTGGTCACTGGAGAGGACGACGCGGTTGCTGGGTGTCATGGAGAGGTCATCCCGTCTGAAGGCACTCAGCTATGAATCGGCGACGTGTGGGTGTGGAACGCCTTCAGCCTCTTGAACAGCGGCGTGTCGTAATTGGCGGGCGTTTCGATCTCGCCTGTGATCCAGCCGAGAAGATCGCGGTCGGTCACCTCGATCAGGCGCTCGAACTCGTCGAGGTCCTCCTCGGACAGCTCGCCGATCTCCGCATCCGCGAAGCGGCCCATGATCAGGTCCATCTCCCGCATGCCGCGATGCCAGGAGCGATACAGGATCTGCCTGCGGCGAGTGTCGAGGCCGGCGCTGCTGCGTGTCGTTCCGCTCATGCTGTGCTCCGATCAATGAAAGATAACCTCGCCTCCAGGCGGCCCAACGCATCGTGCGGCCTTCCGGATCCGCACTCGACGATGCGCCGCATAAAGGATTGAGCATCGGATAGCTCCCAAAAGTGCATTCCACTTTTGGGTCCGATGCTCTAGCGGCTATATAACCATCTCCTGTCCCGTTGCCACCCATTTGAATGTCCTTGCGTCCGTCCATCCTCGATCCCTTCTTCGCCCCTGCCAACACCCTGCCAGGCGTCGGGCCGAAGATCGCCCCCCTGCTGGACCGTCTCCTCGGCGAGCCGGGCAAGCCCACGCGCGTCATGGACCTGCTGTTCCACGTGCCGACCAGCGGCATTTCCCGCGAAATGAAGGGGTCGGTCGCCGACGCTCCCGTGGGCGAGCCGGTGACCCTCTCCGTAACCGTCGTGGGGCACCGTCCGCCGCCGCCCGGCCGCCGTGCGCCCTATCGAATCCTCGTGGAGGACGAGACCGGGGATGTGACGCTGATCTTCTTCAACGGCCAGAAGGCCCGCCTGGAGAAGATCCTGCCCGTGGGCGAGCGCCGCTACGTGTCCGGCACGATCGAGCTGTGGGACGGACGGCGCCAGATGGTCCACCCGGACCGGATCCTGGACGACAAGGGTATCGCCGACCTGCCCGCCGTCGAGGCGGTCTATGGCCTGACCGAGGGTCTCTCCTCGCGGATGGTGGGCAAGTACATCGGCGCTGCACTCGAAAAGATCCCCGGGCTGCCCGAATGGCAGGATTCTGCATGGCTCGACCGGAACGCCCTGCCCGATTTCCGGCAGGCGCTTTTTGCCCTTCATAAGCCCGACAACGCCTCTCAGCTCTCGGAGGAGGCGCTCGCCAAATCCGCTCCGCGCCGGCGCCTCGCCTATGACGAGTTGCTGGCCTCCCAGCTTGCCCTCGCGCTCGTGAGGAGCCGCATGCGGCGGCTGCCGGGCCGGGTGAACGCCGGAGACGGCCATCTGGTCGAGCGGCTGAAGGCCGCCCTGCCCTTCGGGCTCACCGGCTCGCAGGCCCAGGCCATCGAGGACATCCGGCAGGACCTGACCTCGGACAAGAAGATGCTGCGCCTGCTCCAGGGCGACGTGGGCTCGGGCAAGACCGTGGTTGGGCTTCTCACCATGGCGAGCGCCATCGAGGCCGGGCGGCAGGCCGCCATGATGGCGCCGACCGAAATCCTCGCCCGCCAGCATTACGAGCGCCTCGCCCCCATGGCCGAGCAGGCTGGACTGACCATCGCCCTGCTCACGGGGCGCGAGAAGGGCGTCGCGCGCCGGACGATCCTGGCCGGCCTCGCCGACGGCAGCATCCAGATCGCGGTCGGCACCCACGCGCTGTTCCAGGAAGGCGTGGCGTTCCAGGATCTCGGCGTCGCTGTGGTGGACGAGCAGCACCGTTTCGGCGTGCACCAGCGCCTCGCGCTCGGCTCCAAGGGCGAGGCGGTGGACATCCTCGTCATGACCGCGACCCCGATTCCGCGCACCCTGGCGCTCACCTATTTCGGCGACATGGACGTGTCGGTGCTGAGCGAGAAGCCCGCCGGCCGCAAGCCCATCGCCACGAAGCTCATCGCCATCGACCGGCTCGACGAGGTGGTCGGCGGCATCGGCCGCGCCATCGCCAACGGCGATCAGGTCTACTGGGTCTGCCCGCTCGTGGGCGAATCCGAATCCATCGACCTCGCGGCCGCCGAGGAGCGCTATGAAATGCTTCAGGGCTTCTTCGGCGATCAGGTCGGCCTCGTCCACGGCAAGATGGCCGGCAAGGACAAGGACGCCGCCATGGAGCGCTTCTCCAGCGGCGAGACCAAGGTCCTCGTCTCCACCACGGTGATCGAAGTCGGCGTCGACGTGCCGAACGCCACGATCATGGTGATCGAGCATGCCGAGCGTTTCGGCCTCGCCCAGCTCCACCAGCTGCGCGGCCGCATCGGCCGCGGCTCGAAATCCTCCACCTGCCTCCTGGTCTACAAAGGACCTCTCGGCCAGGTGGCCCAGGCGCGGCTCGAGATGATGCGCCAGACCGAGGACGGCTTTCGCATCGCCGAGGAGGATTTACGCCTGCGCGGCGAAGGCGAGGTCCTGGGCACGCGCCAATCCGGCACCCCCGGCTTCAAGCTCGCCCGCCTGGAGACGGACGGCGATCTCCTCGGCGCCGCCCGGGACGATGCGCGCCTCATCGTCGACCGCGACCCCGATCTCGTCAGCGAGCGGGGGCAGGCCCTGCGGGTGCTGCTCTACCTGTTCGAACGGGACGCGGCGATCCGGCTGCTGCGGGCCGGCTGATCCAGGCGCAGCGCCATGATGCAGCGCCGGGACGGATCGTGCCCGGCCTCCGCCTCCTCCCGCAGCTTCTCGCGGTGACGAGGTCCGGCCTCGTCCGGATCGACCTCGACGAAACCCAATCGGGCGTAAAACGGCCCGTTCCATGACAGGTCGCGATAGGTCGTCAGCGTGATGGCGCCGAATCCCAGCCGCCTGCCATGCTCGATGGCAGCTTCTACCAACCGGATTCCAATGCCCCGGCGCTGGTGCGAGGCGGTAACGGAAACCTCGGCGATATAGAACGACCCATCCAGCCCATGGCCGGCGAGGAAGCCGACCGGCTCATCGTTCCCGTCAGCGGCCACCCAGAGCGTCCCATCCCGGCAGAGATCGGCCAGGACGCCCGGATCCATCGTATCGCCATCGGCGAGCCACGCCGGACCGGAATTCCGGAAGACGGACGCAGCAGAGCGCTCGACAGCCCCGAGCCAGTCCAGATCGTCCGGGCGCGCCAAGCGGATGGTGAAATCGGGTGCGCTCACTCCACCGTCACGGATTTCGCGAGATTGCGCGGCTGATCCACGTCCTTGCCCATGAAAACGGCTGTGTGATAGGCAAGCAGCTGGATCGGAACTGCATTCACGATCGGCGCCACGATCGGATGCACGGACGGCATGACGATGGTCGCCATCGTGTCGAGACCGGCCTCCAGCGCCCCCCGCTCGTCTGTGATGAGGATGATGCGGCCGCCGCGGGCTGCCACTTCCTGCATGTTGGAAACGGTCTTCTCGAAGATGGTGTCGTGAGGCGCGATCACGATCACGGGCATGGTCTCGTCGATGAGCGCGATGGGGCCGTGCTTGAGCTCGCCGGCCGCATAGCCTTCCGCATGGATATACGAGATTTCCTTGAGCTTCAGGGCCCCTTCCATGGCGAGCGGATAGGATGTGCCGCGCCCAAGATAGAGAACGTCCTTCGCCTTGGAGAGATCGCGGGCCAGGATCTCGATCTGATGTTCGCGCTTCATCGCTTCGGTCATTTGACCGGGAACGGCCATGAGGGCGTTCACCAGCTCCTCCTCCTCCTCGGCGCTGAGGGTGCCTCGCGCCCGGCCGGCCGCGATGGCAAGGGACAGGAGCACCGTGAGCTGACAGGTGAAGGCCTTGGTCGAGGCCACACCCACCTCGACGCCCGCGAGCGTCTGCGCAATGACGTTGCTCTCCCGCGCCATGGTGGAGGTCGGCACGTTCACCACGGAGAGAGTATGCTGCTTCTCGGCGGCGGCATAGCGCAGCGAAGCCAGCGTATCGGCCGTCTCGCCCGACTGGGATACGAACAGCGCCAATCCGCCGGGCTCCAGAGGCGCCTCCCGGTAACGGAACTCCGACGCAACGTCGATTTCGACGGGGATGCGTGCCAGCCGCTCGAACCAGTATTTCGAGATCAGTCCCGCGAGATACGCGGTTCCGCAGGCGGAGATGGAGATCCGGTTCAGATCCTTGAAGTCGAACGGCAATTCGGCTGGCAGCTCAACACGTTCGGCCGCGAAATTCACGTAATGAGCGAGCGTTCGGCCGACGACCTCGGCCTGTTCATGGATTTCCTTAGCCATGAAGTGGCGGTAATTGCCCTTGTCTGCCAGGAAGGACCCAACCGGAATCCTGTGCCGGACCCGTTGCACCGGCTTGCCGCTTTCATCCCGGATATCGGCCCCTCTGTGGGTTAGGATCGCCCAATCGCCATCATCGAGATAAACAACCTCGTCCGTGAACGGCGCCAGGGCCAGAGCGTCCGAGCCGAGGTACATCTCACCCTCGCCATAGCCGATGGCAAGGGGTGCGCCGTGGCGGGCGCCGATCAGGAGATCGTCCTCACCCGAGAACAGGAAGCCCAGCGCAAAGGCTCCGCGCAAGCGCGGCAAGGTCACGGCGACGGCCTCGATGGGCAGCCGCCCCTGGCGAATCTCATAGGTCACGAGCTGGGCCACCACTTCGGTGTCGGTCTCCGTCTCGAACCGAACGCCCTTGGCCTCCAGCCCCGTCTTCAGCTCACGAAAATTCTCGATGATGCCGTTATGGACGACCGCGAGCTTATCGGTCGCATGGGGATGGGCATTGGTCTCATTAGGCTTGCCGTGAGTGGCCCACCGGGTATGGCCGATGCCGATCACGCCCGAGAGCGGGGCCTGCGAGAGCTTGGTCTCCAGGTTGCGCAGCTTGCCCTCGGCACGGCGACGATCGAGCCGGCCTTCCTCGAGGGTCGCCACACCGGCGGAATCATAACCCCGGTACTCCAGACGCTTGAGAGCCTCCACGATCTGTGGCGCGACAGGAGTTTTTCCGACGATTCCAACGATTCCGCACATGCCCTGAAACTTCTCCGATCTAATTCGACAGCCGCTAAGCCTCGAGCTTTCCTTACAGAGGCTCGGCCTTACAGCGGAATCAACTTGCGTAACTTATTGTGACAAGAAGCCTTATTTCTTCTTGGCGGCTTGGGCTTTCTCCCTGAATTCAAGGGCCCAGCCTTCCTTTACAATCTGACGTCCGCGCCCCAGACCCAATGCGTTCTCAGGGATATTGTCCGTAATAACCGACCCGGACCCCACGAAGGCTCCTTTGCCGATGGTGACGGGCGCCACGAGGGAGGAGTTCGAGCCGATAAAGGCCCCCTCGCCGATCTCGGTCCGGTACTTGCCGTATCCATCGTAATTGCAGGTGATCGTGCCCGCGCCGATATTCACTTCGGCTCCGATGCTGGCATCCCCCAGATAGGTCAGGTGGCTCACCTTGGCGCCGGCCCCGAGCTCCGTGTTCTTGATCTCGACGAAATTGCCGACCTTGGCCTTGGGACCGATCGAGGCGCCGGGGCGCAGGCGCGCGAAGGGTCCGACACCGGCTCCAGATGCAATCCGGGTGCCCTCAAGATGGCTGAAGCTGTGCACGACAGCCCCCTCCTCGACGACCACGCCGGGACCGAAGACGACATGAGGCTCGACCACGACATCCGGCCCAAGCCGGGTGTCGTGGCTGAGGAAGACCGTCTCGGGGGCTATGAGGGTCACGCCCGCTGCCATGGCCGCAAGGCGCAGCCGCTCCTGGATGATCCGCTCGGCTGCCGCGAGCTGCGCCCGGTCGTTGACGCCATGCACCTCCTCTTCAGGCACGACGACGACGGCTGTCCGATGCCCCATGGCATGGGCGATCTCGACGATGTCCGTGAGATAATACTCGCCCTTGGCGTTGTCGTTCCTGACCTTGTCGAGCAACGTGAGAGCAAGGTCGCCACGGATCGCCATCAGGCCGCCGTTGCAGAGCTTGATCTGCCGCTCGGCCTCGCTGGCGTCCTTGTGCTCGCGGATGGCGAGCAGCTCATCGCCCGAAGTGATGAAACGTCCGTAACCAGTGGGATCCTTCGCCTCGAAACCCATGGCGACTACGCCGGCCCCTCGCGCCAGCGGAGACCGAAGCTTGGCGAAGGTCTCGGCCAGGACGAGCGGCGTGTCGCCGAAGGCGATGATGACATCGTCCGCTCCAAGGGCGAGAGCCTCCCGGGCACTCAGAACGGCATGGGCCGTACCGAGTCGGTCCTCCTGAACGAAGATCCGTGCCTCGGGAAAACTCTTCTGCACTTCCTTCGCGACGTCGTCCCGGTCCGGTCCGACGACAGCAGCAACGCTCGTGGCACCCGCTTTCGCCAGGGTGGCAAGCACATGGCCGACCATGGAACGGTTGGCCACCTGGTGCAGGACCTTGGGCCTCCCTGATTTCATCCGGGTCCCCTCGCCTGCGGCCAGCACGATGGCAAGGCAGCTACGGGACGAAGGCGTCTTGAAGGAGTCTGTCGAGGTCATACAGTTTCAATCCGGTGACACTTTGGCGTCGAACTTAGTCAGAAGGGGTATTTCGGCAATCTTTTCATAAGCAATGAGGCGGTTTCCGCCGCCCGCCTCGTTTACTTCATGCTCACGATTGACGATATGTATAGGGCATTCCAACTGTCTGGCTGAAGAGCCTCGTTCACACAAGAGTATCGCTGTGCCGGTTCCGCCAAGGGGTTCGTCCCCTTTCCATCCTCGCCGGCGCGACATGCTGGCCTATATCGGCGTCTCCGTCGCCGGGCTCGCATACGCGCCTGCCGTCCTGGCTCAAACACCCCAAGCGACGATTTCGGCAAGGATGGGCGAGAATCAACGGTTCGACCCGGCCGTTGTGATCGATATCGCGCGGCAGCTCTCCAAAAAGCCCTATGTGGCGGCACCGAACGACCTGCCGGATGTGTTCGGCAACCTGAATCAGGAGCAATACTCCACCATCCGCTACAATCAGCCGGCCATCTGGAGCGCGGACAACCGCGGCATCTCCGTTGAGCCGCTGCATCGCGGTTTCGTCTTCAGGGATGCGGTGGATCTCTACGTCGTGGAGGATGGCGCCGTCCGCCGGATCGGCTTCAATCCCTCGCAGTTCGACTACGGCCGGATCAATCCGCCCAACAATCTGCCGGATATAGGCTTTTCGGGTTTCAAGCTGATCGCGCAGCTCGGAAACGGGAAACCGTTCGACTTCGCCTTCGTTCAGGGGGGTACCTTCTTCCGTGCCATCGCACGCGGCCAGTCCTACGGTGCCATCGCCCGGGCTCTGACCCTGCGCCCGGCCGAAGCGCGCGGCGAGGAATTTCCGGTTTTCCGTGCGTTCTGGCTCGAACGTCCGGCTGTGGGGAGCAACGCCATTACAGTGCACGGCGTCCTCGATTCGGAATCGACCACCGGTGCGGTGCGCATGACCTTCCGCCCTGGCGACATGACCATCGTCGATGTGGAGATGACTCTCTTCCCTCGCGTCAACCTGGAACATGTGGGTCTCGGCGGCATCGCGTCGACCTACCTCTATGGACCGAATGATCTTCTCAACTCGGACGATATTCGTTCCGCCGTCTACGAATCGTCCGGGCTGCAGATGCTGAACGGTTCGGGAGAATGGCTGTGGCGCCCCCTGCATAATCCCGAAACGCTCCAGATCTCGGCCTTCGTCGACAGTTCCCCACGTGGGTTCGGCCTGCTGCAGCGGGAACGTTCCTACGAAGCCTTTCAGGATGACGACCAGCGATTCGAGCGTAAGCCGAGCCTCTGGATCGAGCCGTTGGGCGACTGGGGCCAAGGCAGCGTCCAGCTGCTCGAGATCCCCACGGACTCGGAGATCAACGACAATATTCTGACCTATTGGCGTCCGAAGGCGCCAATGGCGACCGGGTCCGAAGTCGCTATCGCGTATCGGCAATATTGGGGATGGAACGCGCCTGAACGCCCGCCGCTCGCGACCGTGTCGGCGACTCGCTCGGGCCGGGGCAGCGGCGGCAGAAGACGACGCTTCACGGTCGACTTTACCGGCGATGCGCTCGGTGACAATCTGCCGACGGACCTAAAGTCGGTTCTGACCGTTGGACCTGGAACGTTTCAGAACCTCAAACTTTTGCCATATCCGGAACGAAAGACAGTACGTGTTGCGTTCGAGCTTGACCCGGGCAACGAAAACGCGTGTGAGATGCGCCTGATCCTTGAAGCAGGCGGGAAACCGATTAGCGAGACATGGCTCTATCGTTGGACACCGTAGGTCCCGACTCTAACCCGAACGTGGCCGCCCTCGGGCGGCCCGCGCCCTCAATGCCGCCGGAAAAGCACCTCGACATGCCGACCCAGTCGCTTCGCCGCTGGTCGGAATCGGAGGAGCGCCGGCCGCTTCACCAGGATCCCAAGCTCGGGACCTGGTTCGCCCGCCTTTTCGTTTTCGGAGGCGGGTTGCTGCTCACGGCCTACGGCACCTACGAGATGTACCAGGTCGTGTCGGTGAGCCGCACGACGGCGCTCCAGTGGGTCCTCGTTGCGCTGTTCACGGTGAACTTCTCCTGGATCGCGGTCGCTTTCACCAGCGCCCTCCTGGGCTTCTTCGCCCTGCTGCGGCGCCCCGCGCACCGGGGGCCTCTGCCTGGTTCCCTCCAGCAGCGCACCGCCATCGTCATGCCCGTCTATAACGAGCAGACGGACCGGACCTATGCCGCCCTGGAAGCCATTTATGAATCGGTTCAGGCGACAGGCCTCCGCGACCATTTCGACTATTTCATTCTGTCCGACACCACGAATCCAGACGCCTGGGTGGCCGAGGAGCGGGCGTTCCTTGCCCTGAGGGAGCGTCTCGGGCCGGGAGCGCGCTTCTATTACCGCCATCGCCAGAAGAACCACCATCGCAAGGCCGGCAACATTGCCGATTTCGTGTCCCGCTGGGGCGGCCACTACGAGCACATGCTGGTTCTGGACGCCGACAGTCTCATGACCGGCGAGTGCATCGCGCGCTTGGCTGCCGCCATGGAAGCCGATCCCGATGCAGGCATCATTCAGTCGCTGCCGCTCATCATCAATCGCAACACGCTCTTCGCCCGGCTCCAGCAATATGCCGCGCGGGTCACGGGGCCGGTCATCGCCATGGGCCTTGCGGTCTGGATGGGCCGCGACGGCAATTACTGGGGCCACAACGCCATCATCCGCACCAGGGCCTTCGCCGCCCATGGCGGTCTGCCCGACCTGAAGGGCAAGCCTCCCTTCGGCGGTCATATCCTCAGCCACGACTTCGTCGAGGCGGCGCTGCTGCGCCGCGCGGGCTGGTCGGTCTATATGCTGGCCGATCTGCAGGGCTCCTACGAGGAGAGCCCGCCATCCCTGATCGACCTGTCGGCGCGTGACAGGCGCTGGTGCCAGGGCAACCTCCAGCACATGCGGGTCATCGGGGCCAAGGGCTTGAAGCTGCCGACACGTCAGCACTTCGCCACCGGCATCATGTCCTATCTGGCCTCGCCGTTCTGGCTGTTCCAGCTGATCGTCGGTATCGCGCTCGTCCTGCAGACGACGTATATCCGGCCGGAATATTTCGCCCGCGATTTCCGCCTTTACCCGATCTGGCCCCGGTTCGACCCCGAGCGAGCCCTGGCGCTCTTTGCGCTGACCATGGGGATCCTGCTGGCTCCCAAGATCTTCGGTCTTCTGCTGATGCTCATCCGCGGCAGCGACCGGCGCGCCTCGGGTGGCGGCATCCGGCTGATCATCTCGTCGACGATCGAGATCATCCTCTCCGCGCTCCTGGCACCGATCCTGATGCTCATCCAGTCGGGGTCGGTCTTCCAGATCCTGCTCGGACGGGACACGGGCTGGCAGCCGCAGCGTCGCGACGATGGGTCCATCCCGTTCAAGGACATCGTCCGTCGCCACAGGGCCCACACGGTTCTCGGTGCGCTGGCCGGCATCTCCGCCTTCATGATCGCAACATCCCTGTTCCTGTGGATGTCTCCCACGATCATCGGCCTTCTGCTGGCCATTCCGCTCTCCTGGCTCAGCGGGCAGCTCGGCGCCGGTCTCGCGCTGAAACGGCTTGGGCTTCTTCGGACGCCCGAAGAGCATCAGCCGCCGGCCATCGCGACGCGCGCAAACGAGCTGCAGGCTCGCAATGTCACCTTCGGGTTCGACGATGCCGACAGTCTTCGGGCCATCTATGAGGATCCCAACCTGCGGGAGCGGCATGTCGAGATGTTGCCGCCTGCCCTGTCCCGCAAGCGTGGCATCATCGAGACGGAGCGGGCCCTTGCGGAGGCCAAACTCGTCGATGCCGAGACCATCGACGATGCGGTCAGCTGGCTGCACAACAAGGAGCGCATGGTCGTTCTCCACGACCGGGCGCTCATCGACAGGCTCGTGCATCTGAAGGCCAAGCCGGCAGAGACACAGGCGGCGGAATAAGGGTTGTTCAAACCAGGGCGTTACGCCCCGGTTTTCGTATCAACCCGACAATCCGCTGCCTCGCTGTCGCCCGCCACCTCGCTCAACACCCAATCCCGGAAAGCCTCGATCTTCGCTGAGCGGCGCCGGGGTTTCGGATAAACCAACCAATAGCTGCGGTCCGTAGTGGCCAGAAGATCGAACGGCTTCACCAGCCGTCCCGAGGCGAGATCCTCGGGAAAGAAAAAGGGGTTGATGAGTGCCACGCCCTGGCCGGCGATGGCCGCCATGCCCTCAAGCTGCTGCACTCCCAGCGAATTATCCGGGCGCCGTGAGAGATCGACACCCGTCTCTCCTGCCGCGGCGAACCAGTCCTGCCACCAGGGGTCACCGGGCGAGATGAGCGGGAGTTTGAGAATATCGATGGGCTCCCGCACCTCGACACCGTGGAGCAGTTCGGGGCTGCAGACCGGGATGAATTGGTTGGGAAACAGGACATGGGTCTCAAGTCCCGGCCAGTCTCCCGTGCCGCTCCTGATCCCGATGTCGAACTCGCTTCGCGCAAGCTCCACCATCTCGGTCGAAACGGAGATCTGAACGGCGATGTTGGGATGGAGCTGCCGGAAGCGCCCCAGGCGCGGCACGAGCCAGTTGGACGCGAAGGTGGACAGGGTCGTCAGCGAGAGGACCGTTTGCACGCTCTCTTCGACGCCTGAGAACGCATTCCGCAAGGCCTCGAAAGCTTCCGTAACAGCTGGTGCGAGTTGGCGCCCCTTCGCCGTCAGCGTCACCTGACGGGGCAAACGCTTGAACAGCGGTGCTCCGACCCGGTCTTCGAGAATCTTGATCTGATAGCTCACCGCAGCCTGCGTCATGCCGAGCTCTTCGGCGGCCCGGGTAAAGCTCTGATGCCGAGCTGCCGCCTCGAAGACCCGGACGGCGCTCATGGGAGGGAGTTTGGAAGGCGGTTTAGACATGACGATCCATAAGGCTACCTTATGCCAGCCTATTGGCATTTGCTTTGTCAAGTTTCTCGGGCAGGCGCAATCTCTGCCTATCGCCACGGCGCTGAAGCCCTGGCAATCGATCACGGTAGGCTGTCATGAGATACGAAGATGCGCACCGCCTTCGCGGCGTCGAGAGTGCTTGGCTGCGCCTGACTCTATGGTTTCGTCCCATGCCCCGGAAGACGGCACCCGTCATCCGGGACCTCGGAGCCCTATCCGATCACGAGCGGCGCGACATCGGTCTGCCTGATACCGTCCGCTACATGGATTGGCGTGCGCTGATGGAGAAAATGTAAGCCCCTCTGTCAGGATGTGAGGCGACTGGGCTTGAGCTCCCCGCTCTGTTCGAGGAGCGAATGCCCGGTCGATGCGATATGCGCCTCGATGCGCTTGAGATCGCGCACGATGTCGAGCTGGAGCGCACTGGTATCGCCGACGGCACGGCCGGACCTGAGCTGCTCAAGATGTTTCTGGGCGACCGCGCGTTCGAGATCGCGGAACCGCTCCTTCTCGGAGACGAGCCGGCGGGCGGAGCCCAGGTCCTGGAACATCAGAACCGACGCCGCGAGCTGCAGATGCTCCAGGAGTTTCGCGTGCATATTGGTGATGTCTTCCAGGCTGTCCTTCGGCAGGCGCAGATGGTTCTTGATGCGCTTGGCGGCCAATTCCATCAGGTTCTTGTCGATGATGTCGCCCACATGTTCCAGATTGATCGCAAAGGCCAGAATGTCCGAGAGGCGCTTCGCCTCCGTCTCGTTCAAGGTCTCGTGGTTGATCGAACTCAGATAGCGGCGAATCGCGCTGAACAATCTGTCGAGCACGTCGTCCGTGCGGCTGACCTGGTCGACACGGCTGATGTCATCCTCCCGGAAGAGATCCTGGGAACTCCTCAGCATGGCTTCGACGGTATCGACCATGCGCAGGACTTCGCGAGCCGCGTTGGAGAGAGCCACGGACGGGGTATCGAGCGCATCCTTGTCGAGATATTGCGGCGTGCCCGGATCGGAGGCACGGAGCTTCTCCGGAAAGACCTTGAGCAGCAGCCCCGCAATCCAGGGCAGCGGCAGGATGAAGATTGCCGCAACCACGAGATTGAACAGCGTGTGAAAGTTTGCCGCCAAGCGCTCCGGATGGGGATCGAACCCTGACATGACCGACAGGATCGGATCGATCAGCGGAAACGTCACGAGGCAGCCGATCACCCGCATGGCGAAGTTGCCGAAGGGTACGCGCAGCTTTACGGGATCGCCCCCGGTCCCCTCCAGCAGTGGGTTAAGGGAGCTGCCGAGATTGGCGCCCAGGACCATGACCAGGGCCGAATGAGCATCGATGACGCCGGCGCCCGCGAGCGACATGATGAACAATAGTGCAGCAACGCTCGAATGGGCGAGCCATGCGAAGATCGCCGACAGAAGCACCAGGATCAGCGGATCGGGCGCGATGACGGCCAGAAGGTCCTTGATGACCTTCGAGGATTCGATGGGCCTTATCGTTTCGCTCAGGAGGTGCAGCGACAGCAACATCAGCCCCAGGCCGATGGTCACCCGGCCGAGATCCTTGATCCGGCTTGTTCTTCCGCGGCGATAGGCTACGAAACCGCCGAAAATCAGAGCCGGAAATATCAACGATACATCGAACGAGAGCACCTGCACGATGAGTGTCGTGCCTACGTTCGCACCAAGCATCACGGCCAGAGCCGGAACAATGTCGACCGCGCCCCCAGCCGTAAAGGATGCCACCATCAAGGCCGTCGCCGTACTGCTTTGCAGGACGGTCGTTACGCCGAGTCCGGCAAGGAAGGCTTGCAGACGCGTCCTCAGCGCCACCCCAAGGATCCAGCGAAGATCGCTGCCGAACGCGCGCTGAACCCCGCTATTGACCATGTTGATGCCCCACAGAAGCAGAGCAATCTCACCGAAGAGGTTGATCAAGACGGAGGTTGCGGACATTCAATCCTCTGGATTCGCGAAATACGGCACAATCTCCTTGCTTACCCACCAAAGTCCGCCGCGGCAATAAGGTTGCCGGCTAATAATGACCATGTGCTGGATTAATATCCAGAAAATCGCCCGGGAAGCCGCGAGCCCCGCATGTCTCCTAAGGGAATTCGGATGACCGCGAGAGTCGCTTGAGCGTTCTTCGGACTGGCCCGGATCGGCTTTACGATCTTTGCATGAACGCAAAAACAGCCGCGCTTCCTGCCAAGATCAATTTGGCTACTCCGAACGCATGCCGCCATCTCCTAAAGGTCGTCTGCTCTTTTGTGCATATAATGGTTACGCATGGAGTGTCCTAAAAAGCTAAGTTCCAAGGTGGCGGGCATTGATGGACGGGATCTCACTGCTTGGTGTGCGAGGGCGCGAGATGGGTTTGGACGATCCATTTCCAATCGAGAAATGCTCCGGACGCGTCCGGGGGGCGATTCTGGCCGAATTCAAAGGACGGTGCCCCACCATCCGCGAGGTCGCCAGCATCTCGGATGCCCAATGGCTGACTGTCCCCAACATCGGCCCAACGACATTGGAGGAGTTGCGCAGCATGACGCATTCCACTCCCAATGGAGAGGAGCGACCGAACACGACGGGGATGCCGGACGGAGAGCTCCTCTCGCGCCTCAACCGGCTGCAACGGGAACTGAACATCATTGTCGGAGAAATTCGAGCGCGCCTAAGTGGCGGAGGCTCGAAGAACAACCCGTCGCGCTGAGCGCGGTCGGGCAGATCAGATCGCGAAGGACAGGACTGCCCGCGTGCCCGAATATCCCTGATCGAACTCGATAGCGGATTGCAGATTGGACGCCATGGCCTTCACGATCTTCGTGCCAAGACCACTCCCCTGCACCACTCCGGTCCCTTTCCAACCGACCCCGTCATCCTCGACGACGAGCATCGCATGTCCATCGTCTGAGGACAGGGCAACCCGGATATCGCCGGCCTTTCCGGCAGGATAGGCATACTTGAATGCGTTCGTGACGAGCTCCGTCACGATGACGCCGACGGAGACAGCCTTGTCGGTCGGGATCGACACCGGCTGAGCCTGCAAGGTGATCGTATGCTCCCGCCCGGCGGCGCGCATGGCGCCCTCCAGCTCCTCGACCAGCCCCTCCAGATAGGTGTCCATTTCTACGAAACGGACGTCGTTGGAGGTGTAAAGGCGCCGGTGAATCTGCGAGATGGCCGTGATACGGCTCTGCGTCTCGGTCAATGTATCCCTTGCGACGGTATCGCTGCCGAGCGCCCGCTGCTGCATGGCAACGAGGGACGCGACCAGCTGCAAACTGTTCGCGACGCGATGGTTGACCTCGCGCAGCAGCATCTCGGCACGCTCCCGAGCCTCCCGCATTTCCCGTTCGGCAGCTTCCTTCTCCTGCCGGAGTCTCTCGGCGGCCAGCGCCTGCTCGGCCGCTGTTCTAAGGAGATCGAGGAAGACCCCACCGACATCCTTGATCACGTAATCGGCCGCTCCGGCCTTGAGAGCGGCGACCGCGATCCTGCCCTCGTCGGCCCCGGTCACGTAAACGACGGGTGGCGGGTCGGAAAGGGTCCGGATCTCGGTGAGGACCTCGAGGCCCTCCTTGCCGGGCATGAAGTGGTCGAGGGCGACGACGTCGAAGCGTTCGGCGGCAAGCCGGCTCAACCCCTCATCGCCGCTGAGGGCATGTCTCACCTGAAAGCCATGCCGCGACAGGGAGCGCTCAACCAAACGGCCCAGCCCATGATCGTCATCGATGTACAGAAGCCGGATCGGCGCGGTTCCAGCGGCGCCCTGGCTCATAGGTTTTCGGGAACCTGAATGACTGACAGGAAGAGCCCGAGCTGACGAATGGCCTGCGAGAAGGACTCGTACTCCACAGGCTTGGTAATGTAGACATTGGCGCCGAGATCGTAACAACGCTGCACTTCGCGCTGATCGTCTGTGGTCGTGAGCACCACCACCGGAGCACGTTTCAGCTTGTCGTCGCCTTTGAGCTTGGCGAGAATGTCGACCCCGTTCATGTCCGGCAGGTTGAGGTCGAGCAGAACCAGGAACGGACCCGCGTTGCGCACCTCTTCGCTAAACAGGTGATCTACGGCCGCTGTCCCGCTGGCGAAGGTGCGAAGCTCGTTGCAGACGCCGGCTCGACGGATGTTCTTCTCGATCAGGCGGGCATGTCCTTCGTCGTCCTCGATCATAATGATGGTAACAGGCTGTTGCTGAGGCATCAGGCGGCTTCCGAACTCATGCTGAGATAGCTTGGCAGGACGACGGTGAAGACCGAGCCTTCCCCACGCCGCGACGACACCGAGATCGTACCGCCGAGCCTTCGCACGAGAGCGCGCACATGTGCAAGTCCGATTCCTTCGCCTTGCTGATCCTGAACACCGGAGCGGCGGAACAGGTCGAAGATCCGCTCGAAATCCCTGGGATCAATTCCTCGCCCGTTATCCTCGATCTCATAGATGACATTGTTCCCAAGAGCGTGCCCCCGGGCCAAGATCCGGCCAGGGCGGGACGGGTCGAGGTACTTTACCGCGTTGTCGATGAGGTTGCCGAAGATCTGCTCGATGGCGAGCCGATCGCTGGTGAGATCGGGAACAGGCTCCAGCAAAAGCTCCGCGCCTCGCTCGGACAACTGGTGTGCGACGCTTCGGCGCTGGGCCTCCAGCATTTGGACCATATCGATAGGTTCCGGAGCCAAGACCCGCCTACCCTCGCGGGAGAGCTTCAGGATGGCCCCGATCAGCTTGTCCATCTTGACGGTCGAAGACCGGATGAATCCGATGGCCTCCGGCAGGTCGGATTCGATGGCCTCGCGAGCCGCCGGCGAAATGAAACTTGGGTTGGCCTTCTGAATGGTCCTATAAAGCTGCTCGATCTCCAATTGAGCCCCTTCGAGTTCGCTGGTAAACCCCATGATGTTGACCAGAGGAGCTCTCAGGTCGTGGCTGACGATATAGGCGAAGCGCTGGATTTCCTCGTTCGCGGCATCGAGTTCCGCGACCCGGTCGGCTAAAACCGACGCCAGTCTGCGGGTTTCTCCCTCGGTGCGAAGCGCTCGCTCGCGGCTTTCCCGAAGCGCATCCTGAGCCTGCTTGAAATCATGGATATCCGTGCAGGTACCGAACCAGCGCTTGATCCGGCCCTCCTCGTCGCGAACCGGCTGCGCCCGACCAAGGACCCAGCGATACTCGCCGGAACGATGCCGCAGCCGATACTCGATGTGGTATGGCTCACCCGTTTCCAGGCACTGGCGCCAGATTACCCAGGCACGCTCCTGGTCGTCAGGGTGGAACATGCCGTTCCAACCCTCGCCATCGGTCAACCCATCCGGAACGCCCGTATACTCATACCAACGCTGATTATAGTAATCGTGGAAGCCGTCGGGCTGCGTCGCCCAGATCATCTGATCGATCGAGTTGGCGATGGCCCGGAACCGCTCCTCGCTTTCCCGAAGAGCCTCCTCGGTGCGCTTCTGCTCTGTGACGTCATGCCCCTGCACGAAGATGCCGGAGACCTTTCCGTTGGCATCGAAGATCGGCTGATAGACGAAATCCAGAAAGCGTTCATCCTGAACATCGCCATCACCCTGCTCCAGGACGATACGGATGCTTCGCCCCACGAAAGGCTGGCCACCCTCATAAACGCGGTCGAGAAGCTCGACGAAGCCCTGCTCCACCACCTCGGGCAACGCCTCCCGGACAGGCTTCCCGACAATGTTTTCACGACCGATCAGCTGAAGATAGGCCGTATTCGCCATGGTGAACACATGCTGCGGCCCGCTCAGCGCCGCCATGAACCCGGGGGCTTGCTGGAACAACCCTCGCAGACGCTGCTGCTCCGCGTTCAGCACCTCATTGGCCTGCTGAACGGCCTGGGCCCGGCGGAACATATCCGTTTCGATCAAGGCCGACGGGCCGGACGACAGGACCGTGCTCTTCGCGAGATTCCGCAGCCGATGGAGCTCCGTTACGTCGACCGTGTGCTGGAGGATGAACGCCATTTCGCCTGCCTCATCGAAAAGCGGCGTATGGGTCGCGCTCCAAAAGCGCTCCTCGAAACCCTGACCGTTCGGCAAGGGAATGGCGTACTCGATCACGGAGAGATAGTCGGCGGACTTCTCGCGAATGACCTTGTCGAAGGAGCTTCTCAACTGCCGGTGGCTCGCCGAGTCCGGATCGCTAGGAAACGCATCGAACATGTTGCGTCCGATCAGATCCTCCCGCTTGCGCATGGTCACCTGGAGATAGGCGTCGTTCATCCCAACGATAGTAAGCGAGAGGTCCACCAGCACGTAAGGGTTGGGCGAGGCGCTGAAAAGCGCTTCAAAGTTGATCGTCTTCAATCGCAATGCTGGTCAGCCGCCAGCCCCCTTGTTGATGCCGGACAAAGCTTGCCCGAATCTAGGCTGCTCTCTGCCGAGTACCATAGGGTTAGGCGATACATCCGGTCACTGTGACCGATACGACACGCGAAGCCGCAAGGATCCCTTGAGCCAAGCTCAATCGGAAAACTCCCTCAGCGGTCGTAATCAATCCGCAGCCGAGCCGCCGCCTGCCGGGCTTGTTCGCGCGCCTCCTCGACCGTGCGGCCGGAGGCCAGGGCAACACCCATGCGACGGTGTTTCCTGGTCGTGGGCTTTCCGAAGATTCGCACCTCCACATCGGAAGCCGCCGATCCGGTTGCGAGAGCCTCCCGCAACCCTTCGATCCTGAACCGCTCAGATTCCCGGTCGGCAAGGATCACCGCGGAGGCGGTGGGGCCGTGCAGCCGCACCTGGGGGATCGGCAGGCCCAGAACCGCACGGGCATGGAGATCGAATTCCGACAGGTTCTGGGAAAGCAGCGTTACGAGCCCCGTGTCGTGCGGACGCGGCGACAGCTCGGAGAAGATCACCTCGTCCCGAGTGACGAAGAATTCGACGCCGAAGATCCCATACCCACCGAGATTGTCGACAACCTTCCGCGCCATATCCTTGGCATCCGCCAGCAGCTTCTCGGTCATGGGCGTCGGCTGCCAGGATTCCTGGTAATCACCCCGCTCTTGGCGGTGACCGATGGGCTCGCAGAACGATACGCCCTCACGGGAGCGGATCGTCAGCAGGGTGATCTCGTATTCGAAGGCGATGAATTCCTCGACAATGACTTTCTTCCGATCCCCGCGCATGTTCGCCACGGCGTCGTCCCAGGCCTGCTCCAACTGGTCGGTCGTCCGCACGGTGCTCTGCCCTTTGCCGGAAGAGGACATGACGGGCTTGATCACGCAGGGCAGACCCGTGTGCTCCGCCCCTGCCCGAACCTCCTCGAGGCTCTCCGCGTAACGGTACTTGGACGTGCGCAGGCCGAGTTCAGTCGCGGCAACGTCCCGGATCCGGTCTCGGTTCATAGTCAGCGAGGCGGCCCGGGCGGAAGGAACGACTGTAAGACCTTTATCCTCGAACTCCTGCAGCACTTCCGTCCGGATCGCCTCGATTTCAGGAACGATGAAATCGGGCCGGTGCTTCTCGATGACGAGCCTGAGAGCATCCGCATCGAGCATGGAGAAGACTTCGGCTTCGTCCGCCACCTGCATGGCGGGAGCGCCAGGATAGCTGTCGCAGGCCACCACATAGCAGCCATAGCGCTTGGCTGAGATCACGAACTCCTTGCCGAGTTCGCCCGATCCGAGGAGAAGAAGCTTGGCTGTGAACACAGGAATGCCTTTCCTTCAGGGTGGGCCGCAATGCCCGTTTGGCAACTTGCCAGACTCAACCTTCCATATAGGATCGAAGAGCCTGCTTCGGGCCATCAATGGCTGACCGGTGCAGCGAGGTCGAGTCCCCGTACTGTCGTCTCGATGATCGAGAGGTCTTATTCACATAGGATAATGCTCATCCCGTCTCACCCTTACGAGACGAAATTGGAAGCCCCGGATATCGGCTTTTTCACGCCTTACCATGGATCAAGTCTCCGTCGCGCTGCGTTCATGATGGGCAGGAGACCGGCTTCGCTTGCGCTGAATGCAGCCCTGCCGTCTCAATCGCGCATTACGCAATCGGAAGATCGATGGGTTAAGGGGTCTGCCCAGGAGAAGCCCAATGCTAGCAAAGAAGAAATCGTCCGAAAGCCGAAACCGGCGCGTGACCCGCGTGGAACCCCCGGTCCTGGAGGAGGCGATCATCGCGGCACAGGGCCTGACGGATGATATCGACAGCCAAGTCGAGATTGCCTCGCAACTCATGGGACTTTCCGAGGACGAGGTGCGTCCCGTCGTGCTGAAGGCGGCACCCCAGCCGCGCCGGTCCGAGCGGATGATCATGCCCGAGCGAGCGGACGGACCAAAGGTCGTGGTGGTCGAGCGCAAGCGCCCCCGCCTCGTCATGCCCAGATAATTCCCTTATTCTGCCCATCCCATCCGGTCGCGACAGCCGGTCTTTTCGTATCCTCACCGCCGCGGCGCCGCGGGATGGTCAGAGCATGGTCAAAGGTATCCTTCTTGCTTTTCTAGCCTTTGCCGTCTTCGCCTGGGGTGATGCGGTGGTGAAGGAAATCGGCCATGGCCTCGACCCTTTCGAGGTGACATTCGTCGGGTACCTCATCCCCCTCCTTCTGTCTCCGGTCTTCATGAAATCCGGCGACAAGCTCGTCGACCTCGTTCGGTGGAACAAGCCCTGGCTCATGGGGCTTCGCGTCTTCTTGATCGCCATCACGACGCCCCTCAGCGTCATGGCCTTCCGGAGCCTGCCCTTCGCGGAGGCCTTCGCCCTTCTGTTCCTGATGCCGAGCCTCGTGACGATCCTGTCGATCTTCATCCTGAAGGAGCATGTCAGATGGCGCCGCGGCCTTGCGGTCTGCGCCGCCTTCGTCGGCGTCATGATCATCGTGCGTCCCGGCTTCAAGGAATTCCTGCCCGGCCATTTGGCGGCGCTCGCGGCGGCCTTGTGCTCGGCAGGCGGTGTCATCACGGGCAGGATGATTGGTCACACGGAGAAGCGCTTCACCCTGATCGGCACGGTCTTCCTGGCAACGACGGTCATTGCAGGAATCCTGATGGTTCCGGGCTTCGCCTGGCCGACGACCCATCAATGGGTGCTGCTTCTCGCCTTCGCGGCGACCGCCTTCGTCGCCCAGGCCCTGTTCATCATCGCAACCCAATACGCCCCGGCCGACCGCCTCGGAGCGGCTCAATACAGCCAGATTCTCTGGGCCCTGGCCATCGGTGCACTGTTCTTCGACGAATGGCCGGACGCCATGGCGCTGGTCGGCATCTTCATCGTCGTGGCCGCCGGCCTGTTCATCTTCGCGCGGGAGCAGACTCTCAAGCGAGACCAGCCATCAGGTATGGCTGCGGCAGGCCCTACCCAAACCGAGAGCGTAGCCGCTCCCCTATCGCATTCGTGATCCTCGGGGTGCGACTTCTGCGCCTGCATTCGTTTCCTCTCTCCCGAGGCCGCCCTATCTCAGCTTCCGTAGGGCTCTGATTCGTCGAACATCGAGTCAGGGCCAAGTTCGGCAGGATGGCTCGTTTGGCAGGCGCATATATCAACCGGATCGGCACCGCCGTACCGCAGCACGACGTCCATCAGACCTTCATCGGTTTCGTCGACCAGTTCCTGCCGGAGCGGAAAGACAAGCTGATCTTCAGGCGGATGGTCCAGCGGTCAGGAATCGAACACCGCTACTCCACCCTGACTCCGAGCGATAATCTTGAGGCCTCGGCGGACAAGGACGGCTTTTTCCAGCCAGGGCAGTTTGCCGGTACCGGTACCCGCATGAAGCGCTTCGAGACTCATGCGGTCGATCTGGCGCAAAAAGCCATCGAGGCACTCGACCTGAATGGAGACCTCGCATCGATCAGCCACTTGGTCGTGGCCTCCTGCACCGGGTTTACGGCGCCTGGCCTCGACCAGCAGATCATGGAGCGGCTCGGGCTCGATCCGTCCATCGAGCGAACCATGGTGGGCTTCATGGGCTGCGCCGCCGCCGTCAACGCCCTGAAAATTGCCCATCACATCGTCCGGTCCGAGCCGAGCGCCAAGGTACTTGTCGTCAACCTGGAGCTCTGCACGCTCCACCTTCAGGAAACCTCCGACATGGAGGTGATCCTCAGCGCCCTGCTTTTCGGCGACGGCTGCGCGGCGAGCCTCGTTTCCGCAGATCCAAATGGCATTGCGCTCAAGGATTTCCGCGTGGCAACGATCCCGGACACCCAGGATCTCATCACTTGGCGCATCGGCGATGCCGGGTTCGAGATGAGCCTGTCCGGCGAAGTGCCCTCGCAGATTACGAAAGCGCTCCGTCATGAGGCAACCCGCAACGACGACGGCGGCATTTTGCGCGGACAGCGCAAGGACGAATTCGACCTCTGGGCCGTCCATGCCGGCGGCAGAACGATCCTCGACGCAGTCGAACAGGGCCTCGATCTCGCCCCCGACGCATTGCACTGGTCACGGGGCGTGCTGCGGGATTTCGGCAATATGTCATCCGCAACGCTGATGTTCGTTCTTGGCCGGATCATGCAGGATGCCCCCCGGAATTCGAATGGGTTCGGAATGGCGTTCGGCCCCGGACTTGTGGCCGAAACCTTCCGCTTCACGCTTGCCGAATAGAGGCTGCCATGAGCCGGAGTTTTGCCGAACGGAGCCCTGAAACGGAGTGGATGGACACCGAGACCGTCAGCCTGGAAGACTACCGCGCCTGCCTGAAGGACCTGGCGACGGTGAATGTCGTGACCATGACCCATGGTCCGGTTCTGAAGTGGCTCGACCGGGCGACCCGGCAGCTGGATCCCGGTGAACGCGTGTCGATCCTCGATGTCGGATACGGCTACGGAGACCTGCTGCGGCGGATCCATGACTGGAGCCGCCGGCGGAACAGGCCGGTCGACCTCATCGGCGTCGATCTCAACCCCATGAGCGAGCCGATCGCCCGAGCGGCGACCCCAGCTGGTGTTTCCATCGATTTCAGAACCGGCAACGTTTTCGACTTCAAGCCGGAGCATCCCATCGATTTCATCATCTGCTCGCAGACGACGCATCACATGACGAATGCCGAGCTTGCCGATTTCGTCCGATGGATGGAGCGGGTTGCGACGCGCGGCTGGTTCATCGCGGACCTTTACCGTCACCCGGTCCCGTTCCATTTCTTCCGGGCGCTTTCCTGGGCAGCCCGGTGGCATCGCTTCGTCCGGCACGACGGCCCCATCTCGATTGCCCGCAGCTTCCGCCGAAAGGACTGGGAGACGATCCTGGCGTCGGYCGGCCTCGCTACCGGAGCAGCCCGCATCCGCTGGTATCCATCCTTCCGCCTCTGCGTGAGCCATTTGAAATGAGCCGAGGATGCAAGGAGGAAGCTGTCGTCATCGGCGGCGGACCTGCCGGTGCATCGGCGGCCTGCATCCTCGCAGACGCCGGCCGACCCGTGCTGGTGATCGAACGCGATGCGGCAGCCCGGGACAAGGTCTGCGGCGAGTTCCTGAGCATCGAGGCGCAGACCTACCTGGCTTATCTCGGCATCGACCTCGATAGCCTTGGCGCAAGCCGGATCTCGTGCCTGCGCCTCGTCCGTGGAAACAGGCCGATCGAAGTCGCCCTGCCCTTCGTCGCCAGGGGCTTGTCCCGCAGGATCCTGGATGAGGCGCTGCTGCAGAAGGCAGAATGTCGTGGAGCCCGGATCGTCAGAGGTCAGGCCGTGACATCCATCTCCGCCAATCAGGCACAGGTCAGCATCGCGATGGGACCGAACATGTCCATCGCGGCCCATATCGTCTTCCTGGCAACCGGCAAGCATGACGTCAGAGGGGGGAAACGTGCATCGGCCGGCGCCATGAACGACCTCATCGGCTTCAAACTACATTATCGATTGGCGCCGAATAAGCTGCAGGACCTCGACGGGGCCGTCGAAGTCTTTCTCTTCCGTGGCGGCTATGCCGGGCTACAGATGGTTGAGCAGGAGATTGCCAATCTCTGTCTCGTCGTTTCCCGGCATCGTTTCGAACAGGTCGGGAAGAGCTGGGACAACCTCCTCGCTCGAATTATGGACGAATGCCCGCCTCTGGCGGAGCGCCTGCAAAGCGCCCGGCCCCTTTTCGAGCGCCCGCTGTCTATCTTCCAAATCCCCTACGGTTTCCTCCACGCGCCGGATCGATCCGAACCGCAAGGCTTGTTCCGGCTTGGCGATCAGGTCGGTGTCATTCCATCCTTCACCGGCGAGGGCATATCGATTGCCCTGCACAGTGGATGCCTTGCAGCTTCGGTTTTCCTCGAGCATGGCCGAGCGGCCTCTATCTTCCACCATCGGGTCCGGTCCGACATCCGCCATTCGATCCGTCTGGCATCTGCCCTGAATCGCACCGCGCGACACGCGGCCGGTCAGCAGGCCATCTTCCATCTCTCACGGCTCTGGCCTGCCGCCATGCGGCATGTCACGGCGCTGACCCGCGTGCAGGAGTCCTCCATGCGCAACGTCCTTCTTGCGCTATGATCCTCTCCAAGGAGATCCAGTCGCCCGCTTCCGTCGCGGATCATTACGACGAACTCGATCCCTTCTATCGCGAGATCTGGGGTGAGCATGTCCATCACGGTCTCTGGACGACCGGGCAGGAGACGCCGGATCAGGCGGTCGAAGCGCTGATTGCCCATCTGGCCGGAACGTTGGCTCTCAAGTCAGGACAACACGTTTGCGACATCGGCTGCGGCTATGGGGCGACGGCGGAGTGGCTTGCCGAGCATTGCGACGTGCACGTCACCGGTATCACCCTCTCGTCCGCGCAGCTCCGACAGGCGGAGATGCGCGCGGCTCGCTCGCCCCTGCTTCATTTCACGCGGCAGGACTGGCTCGCAAATACGTTCCGGGATGGCACATTCGATCATGTGTTCGCCATCGAGAGTTCCGAGCACATGCCCGACAAGCAGCGCTTCTTCAACGAAGCCTACCGCACGCTTCGACCCGGCGGGAAACTTGCCGTCTATGCTTGGCTTGCGCGGGAAAAGGCGAGGCCATGGGAGGAGCGTTTCCTCCTCGAGCCGATCTGCCGCGAAGGCCGCTTGCCCGGGATGGGGACAGTTTCGGAATATCGCGCCTGGGCTCAGAAGTCCGGCTTCAAGGTCGATGGGATCGCGGACCTCAGCGCGAAAGTGAAGCGCACGTGGACTCTTTGCACCCGGTGCGTGGTGAAAAAGCTCCTCACTCAATCTCGTTATCAGCGCTATCTGCTCGATGCGCGATCCAGGAACCGCGTCTTCGCCTTGAGTCTTCCTCGCATCTGGCTGGCCTATACGACAGGGTCGATGGTTTATGGTCTCCTGACGGCTCACAAACCCTCAGGTTTCGCCTGATCCGAGAGATTCCGCGCCGCCCTTGCAAGCCGCTCCGCCGTGTCGGCGGCTCCCATCGCGCCTGCCAGCATCTCGGCCGTGAGGCCGCCCGCATTCTGTGCCGCGATATCCGCCCCCCTGGCAAGAAGGGCATCGACGATTTCGCCCCGGTTGAACATGGCGGCGATCATGAGCGGGGTCTTTCCACCATCGCTGCGACCGTTGGGGTCCGCACCTTCGTCCAGGAGGCACTGAACGGTTGCCATGTCGCCTTTGAAGGCGGCGCCCGCCAAGGGCGTCTGCCCCCGATCGTTGGCAAGCTCCGGGTCCGCGCCGTGCGACAGGAGAACCCGCACCGCGTCAACATGCCCATGATAGCTCGCGAGCATCAGGAGCGAGTCTCCCTTCTCGTTCCTCAGGTTCGGCGGCAGCCCCATGTTCAACAAGTCCCCGAGTTCCTGTGCCTGCCCTGCCCTCGCATGCTGGAAGACCCGCTGCGCAAACGCGATGGTTTCCTCGTCCAGTTCCGGTTTGGGCGTTTCATTCTGCATCGCGTTCTCCAGCGATAGATCCAGCCTCAAGAAGACGCCAAGGTCCTGGCGAGAAGATCGAGAGCGGCCGGCCCGTCGACGCCCGTGGCGACTTGAACCGGCGCTCCAGTCTCGCCGATTATCAACGCGCCCGCCTCCCCGGTAGGTCCGGTACTGACGCTCAGGCGCAGATCCTCCATACGGAAGAGTTCCGGTGCCAGCGCGAACAGCATCACGCAGGGATCGTGAAGCGGACGGCTCTCCTGATGGGTCGATGTCTCGAAATATGACCCGATCAGATCGGCGACCATCGAGGCGAGAGGCTTCCCGGAAGCCGAAAGCGCCGCGGTGAATTCCCGCGTGGCGCGGACCCGGCGTGTAACATCCAGCGGTACGAGCACCAGAGGAAGGCCCGATGACACGACCACGTCGGCCGCCTCCGGATCGGCCCAGAGATTGAACTCGGAACGCGGACCCACATTGCCGGCCTCGTAGATCACGCCTCCCATGGTGATGATCCGGCCGATGCGCTTGGCGGCCTCCGGATTGTCGAGGATCAAACGGGCAATGTTCGTGAGTGGCCCAAGGGCGAAGATGTCGATCGTGCCGGCCGGTTCGTTGAGCAGGAATTCCGTCAGCCACTCGACCGCGGACCGGCCCTCCGGCTGCCGTGCGGGAGCAGGCAGGTCGACCCCGCCGATGCCCTCCTTTCCGTGCAGGTTCAACGGCTCAGGCCCCGGCCGTGACAGCGGGGCCGCCGCGCCCTTGAACACCGGAATATCATTCCGACCGGCGAAAGCGAGCAATCGGCCCGCGTTGCGGGTGGTTGTGTCGATGCCGATGTTTCCGGCGACGGTCGTGATCCCCGCAATCGAGAATTCGGATGAAGCGAGCGCGAGCAGGATGCCGATGGCGTCGTCGATGCCGGGATCGGTGTCGATGACGATTTGCCGGGGTTTTATGTGAGGCATGACGGGGCTAGAAACCTTGCAGTGAGTCCGTTCGGCTGCTTATCCGACACCGGACCGAATTTGACCATAGCCACAGGTGTACCGTGACCCAATCTGCCCCGCTTCCCGACGATCTCCTGGTGAATGCCGGGGACGAGGTGCGCATCCGGCAGGATCTCGTCTTGGTGGCCCTCGGCAAGCGGCCCGCCGATATGCTGTTGCGGGTCGGACGCCTTCTGGACGTCCATACACGCACATGGCTGGACGATCAGGAAATCGCCATCCGCGGCCGGCGCATTGCCTGGACCGGACCGGCGGGAACGTATCCAGGAACGGCGATTGCCCACACTGACAGGAGCGATCTTGCGGCAGTTCCCGGGTTCGGCGAGGTGCACAAGCATATCGAAAGCTCGCACGTCACGCCAGAATACGAAGCCGCTCTCGTGCTGCCGCGCGGCAATACTTGGACCTGCGAGGCGAGCCACGAGTTCTCGAATGTCGATGGCTCTCACAATCTCGAATTCTGGCTGACCGCTCGCCGGCTTGGCTCACCGATGAAAATCTTCCCGTTGCCCGGATCGGCCGTTCCGCCGACCGCCTATGAATGGGGCGGCGGATATTACGGGTATGACGAGCAGGCTGGCTTTCTGAAACAGAGCCTCATGGTCGCAGGCCTCGACGAGGTGATGGACTGGCCCGCTGTCTGGAATCCGGAAAATCCGTCGCACAAACGGCTCTGGGGCATGATCCAGGCCACGTTCGAGAAGCGCGGTGTTGTGGAGGGACATGGTGCCGGCCTGCGCGACCTCAATTCCATCAATGCCTTCGCGGCTGCCGGCCTCGCTTCGGATCACGAAGGTTGGACCGCCGAGGAGGTTTGGGACAAGCTGCGGCACGGCATCTTCATCGAGATCAGGCCGCATTCGATGCCGGAGATCATCTCGGGCCTTCTGCAGCGTGGTCTTTCCGAGTGGTCGCAGGTGGCTTTCGCCACCGACGACCGCAGCGCGTCGGATACGCTGCGGATGGGTGCGACGGACTACAATGTCCGCCTTGCCATCGAGTCGGGCCTTGCGCCTGAAATCGCGATTCAATGCGTGACCATCAACCCGGCCCGCCACATGCGCCTCACCCCCTGGGTCGGCAGCATCGCTCCGGGACGTTTTGCGGACGTCGTGCTGCTCGACGATGTAACGACGCTCTCAATTGCCGAGGTCTGGGCGGATGGAAAGCCCGTGTCCAAGGGAGCGGACTATCTTGGGCCGGTGCCTTCCATCGATTGGCCCGATTGGGCTTCGAAGACCGTGAACATCAAACGCAGGATCGAGCCCCAGGATTTCGCCATTGCGGCAGAGCCCGGTCGGAGCATGATGCAGGCCGCTCTGCTGCGCCCATTCCACTGGCACGACGATTTCATCACGATGGCCCTGCCCGTCGAGAACGGCGAGGTCCAGCGCGATCCCGCCCGAAACGTCACGAAATTCGCCATCGTCGATCGTTTCTCGGGCGAGGGACACATCTCCCGCATGTTCTGGCTCGGTTGCGGCCCGAAGACGCCGGACACCGCCGTCGGCTGCACGGTCGCTCACGACAAGCACAATCTCTGGATCGTCGGCTCGTCCGACGAGGCCATGGCGCTAGTCGCCAATCGGGTGGCGGAGATCGGCGGCGGATGGGTTCTCGTCAGCGGCGGCAAGGTTCTAGCCGAGGTGCGCCACGAGATCGGTGGGCTCATGACCCAGCGCCCGGGGGCGGAACTCGACGCCGAGATGCAGCAGCTCTATGCAGCGGCGGAAAAGATCGAGTGGCTCTACGAGCCGACCTTCTCGCCGCGCTGGTATCCGGGCTTTCCAGAGCGGCTGCAATTCGCCACCCTCACCTGCGCACCCTGGCGCTGGGTTCTAGTCGCGCCGTGCGAGGCCGCTCCGCAGGGCTTCGTCAACGTGGCGACCGGGCAGACGCACCCGGTCGTCTGGTAGACATCAACCGGCCGCGTCGATCCTGGCCATCTCGGCCTTGAACGCTGTCGCGATCTGGCCCGCTTCGCGCAGGATCTTCTTGCGCTCCAGGCTTTCCACCTGGCGGTTCCGCATGATCCAGCGGCCGCCGACCATCACGTCCTGCACGTCGACCGGCATCGCGGAGAACACGAGCGTCGCGTAGATGTCATAGACCGGCTGCATGCGCGGTGCCGACAGGTCGATGCGGATGAGGTCCGCCTGCTTGCCGGGCTCGAGCGAGCCGATGCGGCTGTCGAGGCCGAGCACCTGAGCGCCTTCCAGCGTCGCCATGCGGATCACCTGGGCGGCCGGCATGGGCTTGCGGCTGTGGCCGAGCAGCTTCTGGAACATGGAGACGGGGCCGAACTGGCTGAACAGGTCGAGGGTGTTGCCGCTCATTGGCCCGTCTGTGGCGATGCCGACCTTGATGCCGGCGGCGCGCATGGCCTCGATGGGCGCGATGCCGCGACCAGCCTTGGCGTTCGAGCGAGCATTGTGGGCGACCCGCACATCCGCCTTCGCCATCCGCTCGATCTCGAACGGATCGACATGCAGGCAATGCGCCGCGATCAGGCCGGGAAGGAGAAGCCCTGCCTTCTCAACGACCGCCACGGGCCGAAGACCGTGGTTCTTGCGGCACCATTCCATCTCGCTGTCCATTTCGGCGAGATGGATCTGCACCGGAACGCCCGGATGAGCTTCGGCCCAACGGGCAACGCGTGCCATGACGGCGATATCGGTCGAGTATGGCGCATGCGGCGCGATGGACGGTACGATCCGCTCATGGCCGGAAAATTCGGCGACGAGTTCCTCGACGAGGGCGAAACCATCATCGATGGTCTTGTGATCCGGCGGATCGAAGGTCGCGAGGGTCTGGCCGACCACGCCGCGCAGACCCGCCTGATCCAGGACACGCCCGACCTCGGTTTCGTAGTAATACATGTCGGCGATGGTGGTGACACCCGCCTCGATGGATTCGAGAGCCCCGAGAAGCGTGCCGACGCGCACCATCTCGGGCGAGACGAACTTGCGCTCCATGGGCAGCACGTATCGGAACAACCGGTCGTCCACGTCCTCGCCAAGGCCGCGGAACAAGGTCATCGGTAGATGGGCATGAGGATTGACCATGCCGGGCATGACCACATCGCCATCGGCGTCGATGACCTCTGCACCTTCGATCCGCGGCGGCTCTCCGGAGCCGATTGCCTGGATCGTGCTGCCCTCGACACGCACCCAGCCCCGATCGATGACGCTCATGGTGTCGTCGATGGGGAGCAGGCAGGCGTTCTGAATGAGGATCGCAACCATCGTCAGTCTTCCTCGGAAACCAGGATGGTGCATTGCTCCGGCACCGGCACGAGCTTCACATTGGCGCCTGATTTCAGCGGGTTCGTGAGGCTGCCATTGGCGATGAGGTGTCCGGCTGCCGTGTCGCACTGATACTGATAGGCACGGCCGAGATAGGTTCTCAGGCCAAGTCGCGCCGGCAGTCCCTCGGCGGCCGCATCGGTCGAGACCATCAGACCGTCAGGCCGCGTGGCGAGCAGGAAGGTGTCCGGGACGGAGCCGAACAGGATTTGCGAGAGGCGCAGCCGCATCCCTGCGGTCTCCGCCGTCACCTCATCGCCGTCGCGCGCCACGGTCTTGAACGGGATGATGTTCTCGAAGCCGACGAAACGGGCCACGAAGGTGTTGGCGGGGCGTCGATAAAGAACCTCCGGCCGGTCGAACTGCATGAGCCGCCCGGCATTCATGATGGCGACGCGGTCGGAGATCGAGAAAGCCTCTTCCTGATCGTGCGTGACGTAGACCGAGGTGGTGCCGTTGGCCCGCTGCAACTGGCGGATCTCTACGCGCATGTCGACCCTGAGCTTGGCATCGAGATTGGAGAGCGGCTCGTCGAACATCAGCAGCGGCGGCTCGATCACGAGCGCCCGCGCGAGCGCGACGCGCTGCTTCTGCCCACCCGAGAGCGCCCCCGGGGCGCGATCCGCCAGGGCCACGAGGTCGACGCGCTCCAGCATGGTGAGGGCCCGCTTGCGGCGCTCGGCCGAGGCAATGCCCCGCTGCTTCAGGCCGAAGGCGACATTGTCGAGCACCGACAGGTGCGGGAACAGCGCGTAGTTCTGGAAGACGAGGCCGATGTCGCGCTTATGGGTCGGCAACCGCGTCAGGTCGCGTCCGCCCAGGGAAATCGACCCGCTGGTCGGCGTGAGGAACCCGGCGATGAGACGCAGGGTGGTGGTCTTGCCGCAGCCGCTGGCTCCGAGAAGCGACACGAGTTCGCCGGCCTGGACCGAGAGCGAGAGGTCTTCGAGAACCTTGGTCGTTCCGTAATGGGCGGAAACGGCGTTGATATCGAGAGGCTGTGTCACGGAAAACTACTTCGCAAGAAAGGTGAGGCCGAGTGTCCGCTCGACGATGGCCATCACGGCCACGGTGAGGAACATCAGAAGGACGGAGACGGATGCGACGGTCGGATCAAAGAACTGCTCCACATGCGCCAGGATCTGGATCGGCAGGGTGCTGATGCCCGGCCCGGTCAGGAAGAGCGACACCGACACGTCGTTGAGCGACGTGATGAAGGCGAGAATGAATGCCGCAATCACCCCTCCCCTGACATTCGGCAGGACGATGGTGAAGAAGGTCTTCACGGGTGCGCTGCCCAGACTGATCGCCGCCTCCTCGATGGAAAAGTCGAACGACGCGAGGCTTGCGCTGATCACCCGCACCACATAGGGCAGAACGATCAGCGTATGTCCGATGAGGAGCACGAGGAAGATCGGCGCTCCCGTGCCGACCGTGAACGACTTCAGCAGAGCAAAGCCGAACACGATCTCGGGCACGAGGATCGGCAGCACGAACAGGGTGCCGAGCCATTTCGGCAGCTCGACCCGAAACCGGTTGAGCGCATAAGCGGCCGGAATGCCGATCAGGAGCGCGATCATCGTGCCCAGACAGGCGATCTGCAGGCTGGTGACGATGGTCCGCCGGAAGGCGCTGATCTCGAAGATGTTGTAGAACCAGCGCAGGGAAAGGCCCTGCGGCGGGAAGGTCAGGTAGGTCGTGTCGCTGAGCGCCGCGCCGACCACGATGACGAGCGGCACCATCAGGAAGAGATAGACCAGTGCCGCCACGACGATGAGGATGGGATGAGGTCTGTCGGACATCACGTGGCCATGGGGTTGATGCGGCGGGCGATGTGGCTCATCGCGAGAACGATGGTGATGGTGATCACCGTCATGATCGCCGCGATGGTCGAGGCGCCGACCCAGTCGAAGGACACCATGGCGCGCTGCTGCAGCAACGTCGCGAGGACGGTCTGGCGTTCTCCGCCCAGAAGCTGCGGGGTGGCGTAGGCCGTGAAGCTGCCGGTGAAGACCAGCACGGCGCCGACGATGAGCCCCGGCACGGCAAGCGGCAGCAGCACCTGCCAGAAGGTCGCCACGGGCGAGGCGCCAAGGGACGAGGAGGCCTGCAGCACGTCCTTGGGGATGTTCTCCAGGACGCCGACCAGGGACAGGACCATGAGCGGCACGAAGAGATAGACCATGCCGACGATGACCGCGCCTTGCGTATAGAGCATCTCGAGCGGCTCGTTGACGATGCCGAGCGCCAGCAGGGTCTGATTCAGGATGCCGTTGCGGCCCAGGATGATGAGCCACGCGAAGGCGCGGACCACGACCCCGGTGAGGAGCGGAAAGACCGCCGCCACGATCAGCAGGCTCTTCAGCTTGCCCGGCGCTCGCGACACCACATAGGCCGTCATGAATCCGAAGATCAGGGAGATGATCGTCGTCAGGGCCGATATCTGCAGCGTCCGGAAAAGGACGGTCGTGCGGAAGCCGCTGTTGAAATAGGAAATGTAGGGAGCAAAGACCCCACGCGGATCCATGAAGGTTCCGGCGATCACGGCCCCGATGGGCACGATTAGGAACCCGATCACGGCGAGCGTGGCGGGCGCGGTCAGCGCCCACCCGGTTGCGCCCTTCCGGCGCCAGAAATGTCTTGATGTCATGATGGCAGGGTTACTTCCCGAAGACCTCGCTCCAGGCATCGAGCCAGTCGCTCTTGGCCGCGTTCAGCTTCTCGTAATCGAGACGCTTGAGCGAGGAAATCATCTTCGGGCCATAGGTCCAGCGGGAGGCCTGTTCGGGCGTCAGCTGCACGGCCGTGGCGACAGGAGCATCAACGCCCCGCTCGGCCAGCGTCTGCTGGATCTTGGGGTCGAGGATGAAGTTGATGAACTGGTGCGCCAGCTCCGGGTTCGCCGCACCCTTGGCGATGTTCACCGTGTTGAGGGTAGCGTAGTCGCCCTCCTTCAGCTCGGCCCAGCGTACCGTCGGGACGGCCGCCTGGATCTGCGCAAGCGTGAAGTCCTGCGCCATGGCGACGGAGACCTCTCCGGTCGAGAACAGGTTCACGAGTTCCGAGCCGGTGTTGTAGTTCTTCACCACATTGGGCTTCAGCTGTTCGAGAGCCTTGAAGGCCGCGCTCTCGTCCTTGTAGGGATCGACGCCGGCCTTGCTGGCAGCGACCAGAACCGTCATCGGACCGGCAGTCGTGGTGATGCCGGGCAGGGAGACGCGGCGCTTGAGATCGTCGCGCCAAAGATCGTTCCAAGAGGTGATCGGCGCCGACACCTTGGCGCTGTCATAGATGATGCCGACGCGTCCGATGGTGTAGGCCGGGCCGAACTTGCCCTGTGGATCCTTGGCGAGGTCGTAGATGCCGTTGATGTTGGGGACCTTCGCGCGATCGACCGGCTGGAACAGGCCCTCCTGGATCCCGAGCTGCGAATAGCTGTCCGTGAGATACACAACATCGACGCCGCCGCCGCCGCGGATCTTGATCTTGTTCAGGCGATCGGCATTGTTGCCCGTCTCGAAGACCAGGTCGCAGCCGCATTGGGCGCGAAACGGCTTGAGAATGATTTCTTCGAGCTTGTCGCCGTTGAAGCCCCACCAGGAGATCGTAAGGGTCTTGTTCTGCGCCATGGCCGGAGCCGCGGACAATGCCGCCAGAGCCAATGCCATGCCCGCGATCGGTTTGCGCCAACGCCCTACCATCTCAGAATCTCCTGGGTTCCATTGTTTCACAGCCGAGGATACGCATGCCGATGCCCTTTACGGGGCAATCACTGCCCTACTGGCACCACGCATTAACACAACCATGGGCACGGGGAAGCCCCGCCGGCCGAGGTGTCTGCCCACCTTATCGACTTTCTGCTCAAAATATTCGCAAAATGAAGATGGTCATTCGGGAATCCACCCACCTGCCAGTGCCCGCTTGAGCCGGGGCGTTCGAAGCACTCCCACCACACGGTCAGGTGAATGGGAATAGATGGCTGAGACCGGCTCCTTCCAGGCGCTCGTCTGCAGCATCGCCGCGCCGATGGCGACAGGCCTGATCCCGCAGGAATCCAACAGTTCCAGGGCAGCAACGATCGAACGCCCGCTGCTGATCACATCGTCCATGAGCAGCACCCGCCGGTTCTCGATCAGCGGCAGCATGCGCGGGTCGAGATACAGACGCTTCATCTGCTCGGGGCTGGTGATGGAACTCATCGGAACGGAAAGCTCCTCCCGGTACCAGAATTTGCGCGATGTCCCGAACGGTACGTAGCGGCTGTGTCCCAGTTTCTTCGCCGTGCCGCGCGCCAGGGTGAGGCCGAGGGTCGGCAACCCGATCACCACCTCGGGCTCGAAGGCGCTGACCTTTTCGGCAAGGCTGGCGCACAGGGCTTCCTCGACGGCAAAGCCGGCCTGGTTGATGATGAGGGATGCCAGGGCATGCTTCCCATCGGCCAGTTCGCGGATGGGAAGGCGCAGCTGGCGTCCATCCTCGAACTCGGCGGGAAAGAATCCGCGATGCCCTCCGTCCGGCAGCCGCTCGAAGGTGTGAGGCGGATGGATCTCCTGCCAGAAATCATGGGGCTGCATGGCTCATGTCTTTCAATTTGACCGTCCTGAACGATTGTGACCCGGCCGCCGCCGCGCTATCGAGCACACTTTACCGACCAGATCAGGATGCCAGCACGATGCCTCTTCCGGACCTTATCCAGGCGGACCTACCATTCCTGCGCAGTCTCCGCCAAGACCTGCATGCCCATCCGGAGCTGGGCTTCGAGGAGGAGCGCACGAGCGGGATCGTCGCCTCGCTTCTGTCAGAAGCCGGCATGAGCGTGCATCGGGGATTGGGGAAGACGGGCGTCGTCGGCACCCTTCAAGTCGGTAACGGCACGCGGACCATCGGCCTTCGCGCCGACATGGACGCGCTCGCCATGCCCGAGCAGGCGGAGCGTCCCTACAAGTCCAAATTCGCCGGGAAGATGCATGCCTGCGGTCATGACGGCCATACGACCCTGCTGCTCGGGGCAGCCCGTCACCTGGCACGCACCCGCAATTTTTCAGGCACGGTGCATTTCATCTTCCAGCCGGCGGAGGAAGGTCGCGGGGGCGCGAAGAAGATGGTCGAGGACGGACTTTTCGACCTCTTTCCCTGCGATGCTGTCTACGGCCTCCACAACATGCCGGGCCTTGCCATCGACGAGATGGCCGTCACAGTCGGGCCGCAGCTTGCTTCGTCCGATACATGGTTCGTGACGTTCAAGGGTGTCGGCACCCACGGGGCCAAGCCGCATCTCGGCAAGGACCCGATCACGGCGAGCGGACATTTCCTCTCCGCCCTACAAACGATCGTGGGACGGGTCGTCAATCCGTTGCAGCCTGCCGTCGTGAGCGCCTGCTCGGTCCAGGCCGGCGATCCGCGGGCCCTCAACGTCATTCCCGACGTCGTGGAGATCGGCGGAACGGCACGGGCCTATTCCGCGCAGGTGCGCGACCAGCTCGAAGCGGAGATCGAGCGGCTGGCGCGGGGCGTCGCGGCGATGTTCGGAATCGAGGTCACATACGAGTTCCGCCGCCGCATTCCGCCGGTCGTCAATCACGTGGATGCAACGGCGCGCGCGCTCAAGGCGGCACAGGCCGTGTGCGGCTCCAAGGTGGTGACGAATTTCGAGCCCTCGACGGCCGGCGACGATTTCGCCTTCTTCGGAGAGGCCGCGCCCGGCGCCTATGTCTGGCTCGGGAACGGCCCTGCCGTCGATGGAGCGCTGCACCACAACACCGCATACGACTTCAACGACGACGCGCTTCCGACCGGAATTGCTTTCTGGGTTGCGCTCGTGGAGCAGGAGCTTTCGATCTGAGCCCTACCGCCTTCTCACGCGAGAGGGCTCCGCGTCAGTGACATCTGTTTCAGCCCAGCCGCGTCGGCTCTTGCGCTGTTTATGCGGCTTCTTGCCCCTGTCGCGCCGGGCCTTCTCGTCCGGCTTGCGCCGGTGGGATACGGAGGTCGCAACAAGCTTCTCTTCGATCTTCGCATTGAGGCTTGCACGCAGGTCGACCACTGCCTCCACGTCCTCGAAGACAGCCGGATAGCGCTGGGCCAGCCAGAGCCAGCTGGTCGCGATCTTCACCCGCGCCTCGAGCTTCAGAAGATCCGTATTCAAGCCGAAATCCGGAGCCTGGACCCGCCCGTCGCGCGCATGCTGACGCGCCCAGTCGAGAAGCAGTTCGACGGCCAGCTGCTCACGCCCATCGACCGGCGCCATGGCGTAGGACAGGCGGTCGAGGATCGGCATGTCCACCGTGTCGAGGAGCGTCGCCAGTTCGATCATCTCGTCCATGTCGGCCATGCGCAGATCCGGATGACCGGCGACGAGCGTGTCGTACAGGTGGCGCAGCACCCGGCCGAGGCGGTCCGTCTGCAGCACCTCGCTCGCCGACAGCACCGTCTCCTGGTTCGGACGGACGTAAGCCTTGCCCCGCAGTTTCGCGGCATCGCCGTTCAATGCATTGCGAACGATGGTCTCGATCTGCGCGTATGCGCCTGCATCCGGCAATGCGGTCACGAGCCCTTCGTCATGGTGGCCGAAACGCCCTGCCCGGCCGGCGATCTGCTTGATCTCCATCGCTGACAGCTGACGCTCGCGCACGCCATCGAACTTGCGCAGGGTCGAAAACACAACCCTCTTGAGCGGCCCGATATTCAAACCCATGCCGATGGCATCGGTCGCCACGAGAATTTCCGCCTCGCCGTTGCGGAATCGCGCGGCCTCCGCCCGGCGGACTTCAGGTCCGAGCGCCCCGTACACGGTCGCCACGGTACGCCCCGCAGCAACGAGGCGCGTGCGCAGGTCGTGCACGGCGCGGCGGGTGAAGGCCACGACTGCGTCGCCGCGCGTGAGCCTGTTGAGATTGGCCGGGACACCTTCTACGCGCAGCTTGCCCTTGCGCTTGAGGATCTTCACCTCCAGCGGCTCGCCGGTCATGGCGAGGAGATGCTCAACGAGGGGAATCGCCTCCGGCGCGCCGGTCAGCACCACGAGCCTCGCAGGCGCCCCGATCATGGCCTGGGTCCAGGCCCAGCCGCGGCTCGGATCGCCCAGCATCTGAACCTCGTCGATCACGCAGACATCAACGACCCGGTGCAGATCCAGCGTCTCGATCGTCCGGGCGATATGGGTCGTGCCTTCCGGCAAAACCCGCTCCTCGCCCGTGATCATGCCGGCCGCGAAACCCTCCCCGCTCAGGCGTTCATAATGCTCGAGCGCGAGGAGCCGCAGCGGCGACAGTATCTCGGCGGTTTCAGCCTCACCGGCCAGCCTGAGTGCCTCATGGGTCTTGCCGGAATTGGTCGGGCCGGCGAGGAAGAGGAAGCGGCGATTGAGAGAACGGGCGACAGGGAAGATGGCTGCATAGCGCTCGTAGCCCGAAGCTTCGCGGATTTGCGCTTCGCGCAGGTGCCGGAGCCTTCTGGCGGCCGCCTTGGAGCGGTAATCGTCGAGCTTCTGGCGCAGTCTGCGCCCCACCCCGGCCGGCCCACCCTTGTCCGAAGCCTGGATGCGGTCGAGCTTCTCGATGGCCGCCTGGATGCCGCCGAGGATCGCCTGACGCTCGCCGGCGTCTACGTAGGCGTCGAGATAGGTCTCGAGCTCGTCGCGCCAGCTCGCCAGCTCCTGCTCGCAGGCCTCGAAGACCGCGTCCCTCAGCGCGATGATCCTGGCTTCGAGAGCATCCGACGCCGCCGCAAGCTCGGCACGCTCCACGCGCGCCGGCGCAAGCACCACTGCCGCCACCTCCAGAGGCTCGGCAAAAGCATACTCGATGACGATATCGATGGGTGCCGTGTCCGGCAGGATCTGCATCGGCTTGCTGAACACGGCCCGGTAGCCCGCAAAGACACGCTCCGGCTTCCATGGGCCGCGTTCGACCCTGCGGATATCCTCGGCGATATAAAGGCCCGTGTTCCGCCGAACTGGCGCAAGGATGCTCTGCCGACGCCGATGAGCGGCATCGTCCACAGGCTGCTGGTCGCCGCCGCTTCGGGAGGTGCGAGAGCTGCTCTTCAATGTCTCGCCGCCCTGTTCCCGCCATGCCGGGACCTCTCCGGCCAGCTGCGCGATCACCTCTGGATCGAACATGGGAGCCTCGAAGGTGCGCCCACGCTTCTGGAACGTCCGGCGCTCGGCCACGGGAAGGAGACCGGCCTCGATCCAGCGCTCGCACTCGGCCTCGCTGGCCAGGAGGATGCCCGGCAGATGGTTGAGGCTGACAAGGTTCTTTGACTTCTTGGGCATTCACGTTTCCGCATGGCGAAGCGCGCCTGTCGCCGCTCCGGCCTCGTTCATGGGTGCGCCCGCCGCTTCGACACGAGCCAGAAATCAACTCACGGAAGGCACAGATGTTTTCGGGGATTGCTCTCAGGGATGTCGATCGATCCGTCAAGGCCGGGTCGAGACAGGAAGGATCAGCCTTAAAGCCTTGATCCGCTAAACCTTTCCTTCTCTGCCATATGATGATGGCAGAGTGCAATATCAAGGGAGCGACGGCTACAAACGGTCGTCGCCTGTAACAAGTTATCCCCCGAGAAAGCTTAGCTGCGGAGAGTTTTCCTGAGAAAGGAAAGTCCCAGGGCCGAGAGAAAGGCAGCCTGCTCCTTGTTGGCAGCCCCGTGTCCGCCGTCATCGGGCTCGTAGAAGAAGACTGGCTGGTTCATGGCCTCTAGCTTGGCTGCCATCTTGCGCGCGTGACCCGGATGGACCCGGTCATCCCGCCGTGAGGTGACGAGCAGGACGGGCGGATAGGACTGTCCTTCTTCGAGATTCTGGTAGGCCGAAAAGCCAGCCATATAGGCCCAATCCTCCGGCCGATCCGGATCGCCATATTCCGCCACCCAGCTGGGTCCCGCCAGGAGCCGTGTGTAGCGGCGCATGTCGAGGAGCGGAACCGTGCACCAGATGGCGCCGAAAAGCTCCGGATAGCGGGTGAGCATGTTGCCGACGAGCAGGCCCCCGTTCGATCCGCCATAGGCCGCCAGCTGTTTATCCGTGGTGATGCCGCGCTTCGCCAGATCCTGGGCGATTGCCGCGAAGTCGTCATGGGACAGGCGCTTGCCTTCCCGCATGCCGGCCTTGTGCCACGCGGCCCCGAACTCGCCGCCGCCGCGAATATTGGCGACGACCCAGACATTGCCGCGTTCCAGCCACGTCTTGCCGATGCCGCCGAGATAGCCCGGTGTTAGGGACACCGAGAAACCGCCATAGCCGTAAAGCACCGTCGGGCGCGGGCCTTGCCGATCCTTCGGGCCGATCTGGTAATAGGGAATGCGCTCTCCGTCGACCGAAACCGCTTCGTGGCGGGTGACCTCCAGGCCGGACGCATCGAAAGCCGCAGGCGCTTCCTTGAGCACCTCGACCTGTTTGTCTTCGGTGACGAGCGCCAGTTTCGTCGGCTCGATGAAGCTTGAGATGGAGAGCAGGAATTCATCCGTGCGTTCGAGCTGCCCTGCATCGAGCGCCATGGCATGCACCGACGCGGCATCCGGCAGCCCTTGCAGGCGCTCCAGATGCCAGGGCGCGCCCGGCGTGCCGAGCCAGATCTGGCTCGCGAGATTGTCCAGTACGGTGAGAACCAGCCGGGACTTCGTCCACCAGAAGCCGGAGAGAACGCGCCGGGGGCCTGGTTCGAACAGCATCTCGAAGCTTCGGTCTCCCGCCATGAAGCGGGAGAAGCTGATCGCGAGCAGCGCATCGGCCGGATAGGTGCGCTCCGGCAGAGCCCAATCGCTCTTCAGCTTCACGACCAGCCAGTCCTTCTCCACATCGAAGCTGGCATCGAGGGGGAGATCGATGAGCAGGGTATCGCCCTGCTCCTGCGCGAGATAGCTGATACCTTCCTCGAACGTGATCTGCCGCCGGTAGAAGACCCGCTCGTAGCCCGGCTCCAGATCGACCGAGGCCGAGATGTAGATATCGTTGAACTCGCCCTGGAAGAGCACCGGCGCCTGCTGGAAATTCGAGCCGCGCTGCCAAAGCCGGACGGTGCGCGGATAGCCGGAGGCGGTCGCCGCATTCTCGCCGAGTGTCGTGGAAACCAGGAGCTGATCCCTGTCGAGCCATGTGGCGCCGCCCTTGGCCTCCGGAAGGGCAAAGCCGTCCTCTACGAACCGCTTCTCGACAAGATCGAACTCCCGCAGCTCGACGGCATCGGCGCCGCCTCGCGACAGGCTGATCAAACCGTAGCGCTGCTCCGGCTGGAGCGTGCCGCATCCCTTCCAGACCCAGTCTTCGCCCTCGGCGCGCGCCAAGGCATCGATGTCGAGGATCGTCTCCCAGGACGGTTCCGCCTTGCGGTAATCGTCCATCGAGGTGCGCCGCCACAGGCCGCGCACGTGGCCGGCATCCTGCCAGAAATTGTAGAGTTGGCCACGCCTTCTGGTGATGAAAGGGATGTTGTCCGGCCGGGTCGAAATCTCGTAGAGCGCCTGCTTGTCGGCATCGAAAGCCGCATCGCACAGGGCAGCCCTCGTGATCTCATTATGCGCCCGCACCCAGGCGAGCGCCTCCTCGCCTTCCACGTCCTCGAGCCAGAGATAGGGATCGGGGCGTTCCTGCATCGGTTCGGCCATGGTCGTGCGTTCCATTCAGGTTAGTGGTATCGGGGCGAGAATCGGCTGGAAGGATTATTGGTCACTCCGAGCCATGAGCAACATCACTGCTCAGAACCGGATCGATCACCATCCGTTGACGATAGAGAATTCAAAGGGGCCTCCATGGATCCATTCGTATCCGCACTCGAAGAACTCGCTGAAGCCCTGATGGCCGGAGAAGACGCCGAACAGGCCTTGCCGGATATCGCCGGCGAGCACGACCTTCCAATCCAGGCCCTGCGCAACCGTGCCCTTCGGGCGTTCGGGCCGCTCGAGACCTACAAGCAGCGTCAGGCCGAGCTGAAGAAGGAGCGGGAGCAGACCGCGAGACGCCGCGACCCGGTTTTCGCAGGAGCGTCCTTCCTGGCGGCCATTGCGAGCCTCAACCCGCGGCTCTCACTGGAGGAAAGACAGGCCGAGATCCAGCGTCTGGCGGCGGAGTACGATGTCGATCCCGCCGCTCATAAGGAGGCCATCGAGAGGCTGCGCAAGCGCTGAGCGGATCAAACCTCCCGCGCCGGCGCAGGTTCAGGCACGACGGGCGCGCCCGCCTTGTCCGCCGGCTTCCGCTCCCGTGTCACCAGGCGAAAGAACAGCGGCACGAAGAGAATCGCCAGGAAGGTGGCGGCGAGCATGCCGCCGATGACGCCGGTGCCGACCGAGTGACGGCTTGCGGAACCCGCACCCGTCGAGATCGCAAGCGGCACGACGCCCAGGATGAAGGCGAGAGAAGTCATCACAATGGGCCGGAACCGCAGGCGGGCCGCATCCAGCGCCGCCTCGTAGACGCTTTCCCCTGCCTGGTATCGCTCGGCCGCGAACTCGACGATCAGGATCGCGTTCTTGGCGGCCAATCCTATAAGGGTCACGAGCCCGACCTGAAAATAGATGTCGTTCTCGATCCCGCGGAGCCAGATCGCCACGATGGCGCCGAAGACCGCGAAGGGCACGGCCGTGATGACCGCAAACGGCAATGACCACCGTTCGTATTGCGCGGCGAGGATCAGGAACACCATCATGAGGCCCAGGAGAAACCCTTGAGACCCGGTCCCGGCCGATTGCAGTTCCTGATAGGCGGATCCCGTCCAGCCAATGGAATAGTCGGAGGACAGGTTTTGGGAGACGATCTGCTCGATCGCGGCGATTGCCTGACCGGACGAATATCCCGGAGCCGGATTGCCCTGGATCTTGGCCGCGGGAAACACATTGAACCGGTCTACCACGTCCGGACCGACGATGCGAGTGGTGGACAGGAGGACGTTGAGTGGGACCATGTTGCCCTTGTCGGAGCGGACGAACACGTGCTGCAGATCGTTCGGGCTCATGCGGAACTGGGGCTCTGAGGACAGGCTCACCCGATAGGTCCGCCCGAACAGGCCGAAATCGTTCACGTAAAGGCTGCCGAACGTACTTTGCATCGTGTCGAAAATGGCCGAGATCGGTACGCCGAGAGCCTTCGCTTTGTCGCGATCGACGTCGATCCGGTACTGCGGGACGTTCGTGTTGAACGTCGTGGAGACGCCTGAGAGTTCGGGGCGCTCTCTCGCGGCCTGAACCACCTGCTGGGCTGCCTGGGAGAGACTTTCGAGAGAACCGCCCGAGCGGTCCTGCAGGAAGAACTCGAAGCCGCCCGTGGTGCTCATGCCGGTGATCGGCGGCGGATTGAACCCGAAGACCACGCCGTCACGGAAATTGACGTTCAGACCCGCGAAAGCCGGTGCGAGATTGCGCGCGTCGAGGCGCGGGTCGGTTCGCTCCGACCAGTCCTTGAGGGTCACGAAGGACACGCCGGAATTGGTTTTCTGCGCTCCCGACAGGAGATCGAACCCGGCAATCGTCACCACATCGGCGACAGCGGGATTGTTCTTGAGTTCCTCACTCACCTTCGCGGTGATGTCGAGAGTGCGGTCGAGAGAGGCTGCGGGTGGAAGGGCTGTGACCACGAAGACGTTGCCCAGATCCTCCGCCGGCACGAGGCCGCCCGGCACACGCTCGAACAGCCACCAGGTCGCACCGAGCATTCCGGCGATCAGAACGAGAGCGATCAAGGCGTGCCGCAGGAAGAAGGCCGTGCCGGACGTGAAGGTCCGCATCACCCAATCGAAGCCCCGATTGAAGATGCGGAACGGCAGCCATGGCTCCTGGTGCCCCTCCTTGAGGAGAAGCGCGCACAGGGCCGGCGTCAAGGTGAGCGCCACGATCCCGGAAATCACCACAGATACCGCAATGGTCACGGCGAACTGCCGGTAGAGCTCGCCGGCCAGCCCTCCCAGGAACGACACGGGGATGAACACTGCGCAGAGCACGAGCACCACGGCAATCACCGGTCCGCTCACCTCCTGCATGGCCTGGATGGCCGCCTCCCGTGGCGGCTTGCGCTCGGTCGACATGATGCGCTCGACATTTTCGAGCACGATGATGGCATCGTCGACCACGATACCGATGGCGAGGATGAGGCCGAAGAGCGTGAGGAGATTGACCGAAAAGCCGAGCGCATACATGCCGGCGAAAGTGCCGATGATCGAGACCGGAACAGCAAGCAGCGGGATCAGGGTTGCGCGCCAGTTCTGCAGGAACAGAAAGACCACGATCACGACCAGCACGATGGCTTCGGCGAAGGTCCTGACCACCTCGTCGATGGAAACCTGAATGAACTTCGTCGTGTTGTAGGGAACGTCGTAGCGCAAGCCGTCGGGAAAGCGCTGGGCGAGCCGCTTCATCGTCGCATCAACGGCGGCCGAAACGCTGAGGGCATTGGCGCCGGGCTGAAGATAGATCCCGATCGGCACCGTCGGCGCCCCGTTGAGGGTCGATACCGTGGAATAGTTCAACGAGCCGAGCTCGACCCGTGCGACGTCCTTGAGCCGCAGCGCGCCACCATTCTCGTCCGAGCGCAGGACGATCTGCTCGAACTCGCGGGGATCGGCGAAGCGACCCTGGGTCGTGACCGAATAGGTGAAGGCCTGCCGCCACGGTGTCGGCTCTTCCGCAAAGCGCCCGGCCGCGAATTGCGCATTCTGATCGCGGATGGCGGCGGCAACGTCGCCGGGCGTGAGATTGTACTGCGCGACTTTGTCGGGCCGCAGCCAGATGCGCATGGAATAATCCGACGCGCCGAAGAGTGATGCATCACCAACGCCTGGCGTGCGGCGAAGCTCGTCGATGATGTTGATGAGCGCATAGTTGGAGATGTAGATCGTATCGTAACGCCGGTCAGGCGATGACATGGCGATGATCTGGAGGATCGAGGAGGACCGCTTGGTCACCGTCACGCCCTGCCGCCGCACCTCTTCGGGCAGGACGGCGGTTGCGCGCTGGACGCGGTTATTGACGTTGATGGTCGCCTGGTCGGCATCCGTTCCGGTCTGGAAGTAGACCGACAGGCTCATGGTTCCCGATCCGGTCGAGGTCGATTGCATGTAGATCATGTCCTCGACCCCGTTGACCTGCTGCTCCAAGGGAGCCGCGACGGTCTCGGCGATGGTCTCCGCACTCGCGCCCGGATAATTGGCCGCAACGACGACCTGGGGAGGCACGATCTCCGGATATTGCGCCACCGGCAGAACCCGCATGGCGATCAGGCCGATGAGCACGATGGCGACCGAGAGAACCGAAGCGAAGATCGGACGGTCGATGAAGAACTTCGAGATCATGGCCGGCTCCCGCCGGAAGCCTGGCCGCCCGGGGAGGCTGTCGTCTGCGCGGCTTTCGGATCCATCTCCACGGGCCTGACAGGCTGGCCCGGCCTGACGCGGATCACACCATCGACGATCACCCGTTCACCGCCTTTCAGGCCATCCTGCACGACCCAGCCCGTCGCAAGTTCGGGACCCAAGCGGATCGGGCGAGCCTGGGCGATATTGTTCTCGCCGACGACGTAGACTGCCGGCCCCTGCGGCCCTTGGCTGACTGCCTGCTGTGGAACGACGATGGCGTCGGGCAAGGTGATGCCAATGAGACGTATCCGGACGAACTGGCCAGGCAGCAACAGGCCGTCAGGGTTCGGAAAGACCGCCCGTGCCTGAATCGTTCCGGTCTGGAGATCGACCCGCTGGGCCGCTGTGTCGATCCTGCCTGTCTGCGGATATTTGCCCTGTTGGGCGAATTGAAGTTCGACCGTCAGATCCTTCTCGGAAATCGGCTTCTCCCGCTTTTCGTTCAGGGCGCGAAAGGCCCTGCCCTCCTCGTCGGTGAAGGAGAAGATCACGTAGGCCGGATCGATCTGAGAGATGGTTGTCAGAAGCGTCTGCTGCGCCTGGATGAGCGCGCCGACCGGCGGCGATTCCAGTGCAGTGACGCCGGTTCCCGGCGCCGTGATGGTGGTGTAACTCAGATTCAGCTTGGCGTTCTGGACCTCGGCTTCCCCGAGTTGGACCCCGGCCCGAGCCTGGTCGCGCTGGGAGCGGGCGTCTTCGAGCTGGGCCTCCGTCGAAACGCCTCGACGGACGAGCTGCTCGATCCGATTGAAGTTGTCCTCCGCCTGACGGACGGCCGCTTGTGCCTGCTGCAGCTGGGCCTCGGCCCTGCTCTGGGCCAGCTCGTAAGGCGCCGGATCGATCCGGAAGAGCACCTGATCCTGTGTGACACGAGCTCCCTCGTCGAACTCACGTTTGAGCAGCAGCCCGCCCACCCGAGCGCGGACTTCGATGTCACGAAAACCTGAGACGCGGCCGGCATATTCCACCGGGTACGGGACTTCCGCGGGCTGGACGGCCATGATGCCGACCTGGGGGATCGGCAGCGTTGCGGAGGCCGTCTGCGGCGCCGGGGCATTTCGCGGCGTGCCACTCATGAAAAAATAGCCTGCCATTGCTAGAGCGGCGCCGGCCATGACGACCAGGAGAATTCGCTTGACCACCCGACCCTCCGGATTCATTCAGGCTGGCGCATCGTTTCGAGCGGAAAATCGGCTCCACTTTTCGCTGACGCGGCCGTCTCGGTCCGCACGATTCGCTAGGAGACCTTGAGGGACTGACCTACATCGACGTTCATGGGGCGAGCGGCCGCCGGCAGATCTCCACCCTAAGGCATGAACATCTCGGCTATGCGCGGGTTCCGCCGCGACCGCAAAGGCCGAGAATTCCGTACCAACCTCAAGCCTGCGGCATTTTAACTTGTGTTAACAATTTCTTTCCTTGTGTCGGCTTCCTGACAGACGAACAGGCACGCTTCGGTATCATTCCGCCAAAATACAGAATGAACAGATCGCAGGGGGCACCAACATGGCCATCCGCACGCTGTCCGCTTCTTTCGAGAATGCCGCAGGCTGCGTCGGACCATGGAGTGCTTGATGAAGACCAAGAAAAGAAAACTCACTTCCTCCGAGAACCGTCGGACCGCCAAGCTTGAGCGCGAACTCAAGGCCATCGAAGCTCAAATTGCACTTTTGGAAAAAGATACGCGTCTGGATCTCGCCGTGCAGGACCATTTTGTCCTGTGGAGACGGCCGAACCTCTTTGCTCCCTGGCCGTTAGGCGTTCAGCACTAGGCGATTTCCATCGCCCTTCCGCCCCTGGACGACCGCGCTCGCGCAGGACTGCATTTCATCTGATATTTGCAAGTGGATCATCACCATGAGAAAAATGGCCCAAACGCCTCCGGATAAGGCGCGAGACCTCTTCGAAAAGCTTCTCGCCACCTCAGACAACGCCGTGAAATCCCGTGAGCGTCTGTTCGCTGACCTCCAGGAGGAGCTGCGGCTCCTGGCGACCCTGCAGGAGCAGCATCTCCTTCCGGTCCTTCGGCGGCACGGAATGGACGACCTCGTGCGGCAGGCCCTCGACGACAACGAGGAAACCAACACGCTTCTGACGGACTTGGAGCGCATGCCGAAGAACACCGGCGAGTTTCTCTCCAAGGTGGCCGAACTGAGAAGGGTCTTCCAGCAGCACATTCGCGACGACAGAAAGGAACTTCTCCCGGCCGTGCTCAAGGTCTTGAGCGACGACGAAGCGGAAGCGGTCGCCCAGAAGGTGGAGGATGAAGTGGCAGCGGTCGACGAAACAAAGCAGTTCGAGGCGCGCCGTGCGCGCGACCAGATCGAAACGGTTCAGCGGATGTCCGATGACCTCGCCGAAACCGTGAAGACCGGGACTGAGAACGCTCAGAGCATCGCTCATGCCATGCAGCAGGCCATACAGGCCAGCTTCGGGCTGTTTTCCGAGCTGGCTCGCCGCTCGACGGGCCAAGCCATGCAGATGTACGCCCGCCCCAATGGAGAGGCTCGTGCATTCGGCGAGCAGAGCCCGGGCAATCTCAAGACCGTGGCACAAGCGAACACCACCTTGGCAAGGGGCGTGCAGGACGTCTCCCGCGAATGGTTCGCGCTATGTCAGAAGCGCATGCAGACGAATATCGATGGCCTGAACGCCCTCGCCCGCTGCCGAACCATGAACGATTTCGTTGCTGTTCAAGGCTCGCTGATCCGCGATAATCTGGAGCAGACCATGGAGAACAGCCGGCGCATGGCCGAGCTCACGATGCAGCTGGCGGACGATGCCGCACGAAATGCGACGGCCGAGGTGAAACAGTTCTCGGGGCGAGTCGACCGAGCCGCTTGAAGCATCGGGATGAAACTGCGCCCCGGCTTACGCCCGGGGCGTCTTCAGGGATGCTTCGCGACACTGTCAATGTTTCACGGAGCGGTTCAGGGCGTTCGTCCATCGGTGCGGCCAGAAGGCCAGGATCGCGACGACGAACGTGAGGAGGAGCACAGCCACCATGACCTGCGCCACTCCGAAGATCGGCGCATCCTTGGCGACGAACCAACCGGTGACGACGCCTGCCGCAATCATCAAAATCCGTACGATCCATCCGATCATGAGTGCCTCCGAGGCAACATACCGTGACAACTATCTGCGGACTGACTGCCAAACCATCAATGACCACGTCAGCCGTCCCGTCGATTTGATTGGGATCAATGCTCGCGACGTCGATGTCTCACATGGTCAATTCGAAGAGCGATCTGCGCGACGGGCACGTAATGTCACGCTGCCCTATCCCTACCAAAGTCGTGGATTTAACTTAAGTGCACAGCCGGAAAAAGCTAAGCTTGAATGAATACCGTTGGAGGAAGCTATGGACTCGGATGCCGAGCATTTCCAGAAGGTATCGCATAGGCAAGACTTCTACTCTCCTGATATTCTCCCTCATCTTCAAACGGTGCTTGCCGATTTGGCGGACATCGATTTCGCCTATGAGAAAAGCCTCGATTGCATCCGACAGAGCGAGGCGGATGAAGATCGCAAAAGCGAGATGATCGTCGGTCTCTGGCGCCTGCATCGTGAGCGGCGAGCCCCGTACATTCAGGAACTCATGGTTCTGCGCTCCCGGATGGAGGAGACATTCGCCTGAGAAATCACCGCAAATATTTCTATCGGATGTGCTCGAAGGCTTAGGGCGTGCCGGATTGGCTGGATTGGCTAGAGCATCGTGGGGACCCAGAGGGCTGCGTCAGCGAAAAGTGGACCCGATTTTCCGCGCCCAACGATGCGCTCTTCAAGGAGTGGAGCATCGGATGGATCCCAAAAGTGCAACTCCACTTTTGGGGCCGACGCTTCAGCCCTGGATCGAGTTCAGGTATGCGATGAGGTCGTTGATCTGAGCGGGATCGAGCTGGAACTGTGGCATGGAGGGATGTCCTGTCGTGATGCCCTCCGCGAAGGCCTCTGCCAGATCCTCGATCTGATATCGGGTATGCAGCGTCCGGAAGGGCGGCGCCTCGGGAATGGGGCTGTCGCCCACCCGTCCGATAGCGTGACATTGGGAACAGTTGGTCTGCGCGAAAGTCTGACCGCGCTGGATGCGGCCGGCCTGAGCCATGACGCTCGTCGATCCCAGGGCGAGTCCGATCCCGCAGATGGCAAGGAATTTCATAACCGGCGTCCTTCCGCTGGCGACGGCTCGGCATTCCGGACCGAAACGATTTCGAAGGTATACGGCTTCTCGTCCTCATCCTGGATGGTGACGTACTCGCCCTCAGTAAAACGATGCTGGTTGAGGTGGTAGCCTGCCTCCTCGTCGCCGGCCCGCCCCTGGTTGTAGTCTATCATCCAGGTTGCGCCACCAGCGCCTCCCGCCCGGTGAATGAGAACGCCCTGTCGCTCGCCCTCGTCGCCCCAAAAGCGGCGGACGCGGCAAAGGGATCTCTTGCGCGCCCACTCCTCCTGATCGAGGTGGCCGCCATCATCGAGCGGCGCGGTCAGCTCGTAGCCATAGCGCGGATTGCCTTCGGGAAATTGCTTGCTGCGGGCGAGATGAAGGGTGATGTGGTAGAGCAACTGTCCCTCCCGACATGGAACGCCCCTCTCAGGGGACGGCCTTTGAGGCAAAGCTTAGGACTGCATCATCCCGCTGCCTTGATTCACGTCAAATTGCGGCATCAGCAGGACCGTGGCGAGCTGTTCAGTATGTCTCATGGACCTCTCGTGGGTTAACTCCGAAGTCGAATGTCATTGGAGGTCCGTACAAAGGGAGGCTCGACTTACCTTGCTGCCTCGACGATGATGTGAACGATGTGGAACCGAGCGATTGATCCACCGCAAGGAACAGACCAGAGCGGCGATCATGATGTGACGGTTGACGCCGCTATCAAGGCGAGAAGTCCCGGAGTGTGAAATGCCGGCTCGTACATCCTCCAAATCCAGCGATCGCCAGATCTCCAGTTCCCAACCAGCCACGCTGCCAGTGCTGGCACCCGGTACCAACGCGGCGAGCGCTTCAACCTGCGCGCCGCCCCCCTCCCTTGAATCGTGGGACGATGCCGAACTCCATCACCTCCGGGACGCGCTCGATCACACCGCCCATGCCGGTCTCGCGCATCTGACTGCCGGCCTCTCACCGGCGGCCATTGTGGATGCGTTCATGGACTGGGGCGTCCATCTCGCAATCTCTCCGGGCAAGCAGGTCGAGCTTGCTGCGAAAGCCGCAAGGAAATGGGCCCGGCTGACGCAGTTCGCCTCTCGGTGGGCGATCAATGACGGCAACACCGAGCCGTGCATTCAGCCCCTTCCTCAAGACCGCCGCTTTGCCGAGGAGGAGTGGGCGCACTGGCCGTACAATCTTATCCAACAGAGCTTCCTGCTGCAGCAGCAATGGTGGGACAACGCCACGACCGATGTGGATGGGGTCACCAAGCAGCATCAGGCGGTGGTCGAGTTCGTCATGCGCCAGATTCTGGACATGGTGTCGCCCTCGAACTCCATCGCGACCAATCCGGTGGTGCAGCAGCGCATCCTCGATACGGGCGGGCAGAACCTGCTTCACGGCCTGCATAATTTTGTCGACGACTGGGAAAGGATCATCCGCTCCAAGCCCCCGGTCGGCACAGAATCCTTCCGGCCGGGACGCCAAGTGGCCGTCACGCCCGGAGAAGTGATCTACCGCAACACGCTCATCGAACTGATCCAATACAACCCGACCACGGAGAAAGTCCGGCCGGAACCGCTCCTGATCGTGCCGGCCTGGATCATGAAGTACTACATCCTGGATCTTTCGCCCGAGAACTCCCTGGTCCGCTATCTGACGGACCAGGGTTTCACGGTCTTCATCATCTCCTGGAAGAATCCGACCGCAGAGGATCGGGATCTCGGTCTCGACGATTATCGAGAGCTTGGGGTGATGGCGGCGCTCGATGCGATCAATGCCGTCGTGCCCCATCGCAGGATCCATGGGGTCGGCTATTGTCTCGGCGGTACGCTTCTCTCCATCGCGGCGGCCGCCATGGCACGCGACGGCGACAGGCGTCTCGCAACCCTGTCCCTGCTCGCCGCGCAGGCCGACTTCCGTGAAGCCGGAGAGCTTACGCTCTTCATCAACGAGAGCCAGCTCCACTTTCTCGAGGACTTGATGCGTAGCCAGGGCTATCTCGACACCCGGCAGATGGCCGGCGCCTTCCAGCTTCTGCGCTCCAACGACCTGATCTGGTCCCGGCTCGTCAGGCACTACCTGCTGGGCGAGCGGACGCCTCTCAACGATATGATGTCCTGGAACGCCGATGCGACGCGCATGCCCTATCGCATGCATGCGGACTACCTGCGGCAGCTCTTCCTCAACAACGACCTGGCCGAAGGACGCTTCCTCGTCGACGAGCGCCCCATTGCGATCCGCGACATCCGTATACCGATCTTCGCGGTCGGCACCGAGCGCGATCACGTCGCGCCATGGCGTTCGGCGTTCAAGATCCATCTCCTGGCCGATACCGACGTGACCTTCCTCCTCACGACCGGGGGGCACAATGCCGGAATCGTGGCCGATCCGAAGAGGACAGATGCCAGTTTCCAGGTGCTGACGCGATCCGCCTCGGGGCACTACCTGGATCCTGATACCTGGATAAAAATCGCGCCTCGTTTCGAGGGGTCATGGTGGCCGGAATGGGCGCGCTGGCTCGCCTCCCATTCCGGCAAGCCCATAATCCCGCCGACAATGGGCGCTCCGGTCCAAGGCTACCCGGTTCTCTGCCAGGCGCCCGGAACCTACGTGCTCCAGGCCTGAGCCATCCCCGATGGTTCAGGTCTGCCCGCGCCCGACAAGGGAGTCAGGCCGACACCATGTCTCCGGGCTGCTTCTCGGCGGACGAGGGAATGGCGACTCCGGTAGGGCTCGAACCTACGACCTGCCGCTTAGAAGGCGGCTGCTCTATCCAGCTGAGCTACGGAGCCATCCGACCGGCAGCCTTGACCTCAATGGGTCCAGGGCCCGACGCGGTTGAACTTGAAATTGTCGGAATAGGAAATCGTCCGCCGCTTGATCTCCTTCGGCTCCTCGACCCGGTAGGCAATGCCCTCACGCTCGGCGTAGGCCATCGCCTCTTCCTTGGTGTCGAACCAGAGGCGCAACTGCTGGCGGGTATCGCCCGAGCTCGTCCAGCCCATCAAGGGCTCGATCTCACGGGGCTTGTCCTGCTCGAAAACGAGAAGCCACTGCTTGGTCCGGGCCATCCCGGACTGCGTTGCGGACTTGGCGGGCTTATAGATCCGTGCAGGCATTGGTTTTGGACTCTCTCCAAGACTCATCCGGTGAAGATGGTCGGGGCGGCAGGATTTGAACCCGCGACCCTCTGCTCCCAAAGCAGATGCGCTACCAGACTGCGCTACACCCCGTTATCCTCAACAGCTTGGTTTCTCTATCGATTTGAGAACCGATACGCAAGGGCGAGGTTCCTCCCTCGGAGAACAAAGGAAAAGACCCGTCGTTCGGGCCAAGGCTTACGAGAGCACTCCAGTCGATCCGGCAGAGCGAGACGAGAGCCGGCACTCATCCCGAAAGCCCTATTCTTCCGAGGTGTCCCATACCTCCCATGATTCGCGGCGAGGTTCTTCCCTGCCTCGGTGACTAAGCCATAATCCCAATCCCGGTCCAGGTTTGCCCCTACGGATCGTACCTGAGCGCCACCCGTCCGGAGGCGCTTCTTTTTTTGCACACGGCCGCCTCGTCCGCGCCGAACCCCGCAGGGCTGCTCAAGACCATGTTCACACCAGCTTCCTCGTCTAAAAGGGATTTTCCCTCGAAGGCAGGACCGCAAGCATGAGCCATCGGATACCGGAGCGTCGATCGTGTCAGCGCTACCCTGCCTGCATGGAAGGCTGGATCGCCGGCGGGACGACCGGCGAGCCGATCGAATGCATGGTCTGGGATCTGTCGGAAGCCGGCGTGCGCCTGGTCGTCACCCCGCCCGCGGACGTTCCCCTGGAATTCGAGCTTCGGATTCCCTCGGAGGGCGCGAAGGCGAATGTCCGGCTGATCTGGACGACCGGCATTCACTATGGGGCAAGGTTTACGGATTGAGGAGCCCTCGCCGGAGGCCTCCACATCGGCCTATCGCTTGAAGATCGGGTGCTCCACCCGGTCGCCGGGTTTGATCCCGAGCTTGGCTGCCGTACCGGCATTCAGCTCCAGCACGGAAAGCACGGGCTCCCCTGAGGAAATGGTCCGCGTCGAGAGCGGCTCGGTATTGGCTGCAATTCGGGCAATCGTCCCATCGGCGCGGACGAACAGCATGTCGAGGGGCAGATAGGTGTTCTGCATCCACATGGCGACGGGCTCGGTACGGCCGAAATCGAACAGCATGCCCTGATCGGCCGGCATGGACCGGCGGAACATCAGGCCCTGGGCCCGGTCCGCATCGTTGCGGGCCACTTCGACCTTGAAGGTCTGCCGCTGCCCGCCCTGTGTGGCAATGGAGAGATTCTCGAACGCCTGCGCGTAGGCCGCGCCGGCGATCAGGACGAGAAGACCGAGGGCCGATAACGCAGGCCGGATACGCGACAGCACGGGCAAGCTCATCAATGGGAGTGCGGCAGGGCCATGTCGGCCAGACGAACTTCGGCGGCCATGAGACCCTTGGAACCATCTCCGAAGCGGACGAAGACACGCTCGCCGGGCTTCAGCTCTGCAATGCCGTAGCGGCGCAGGGTTTCCATATGCACGAAGATGTCCGGTTTGCCTTCCCCCTGGGTCAGGAAGCCGAAGCCACGCAAGCGGTTGAACCACTTCACGACCGCAGGCTCCAGTCCGCTGGTCGGCACCACCTGGACATGGGTCCGGGGCAGCGGAAGCTCGGACGGATGCAGGGCGGTGGATTCGTCCAGCGAGAGAATGCGGAAGGCCTGGAGTCCCCTGGGGCGCTGAACCGCCTCGACGACGATCCGAGCCCCTTCATTGGCCGCCTGATAGCCGTCCCGGCGCAGGCAGGTCACATGAAGCAGGACATCGGGCATGCCGTTGTCGGGAACGATGAAGCCGAAGCCTTTGGCGACATCGAACCACTTGATACGGCCGCTGACCTGGACGAGCTCGAGAGCACCCTCTTCCGAGGCTGGCTGAGCGACCTCCCGGTGGCCCTGATCTAAAGAGGAATTCTCCTCGCGGAGATTGAAAGAATTGGAGCCGTAATCGCCAGTCATGAAAATACCCAAACTCGAATCATGAACCCGATTCTTAATAAGAGGATAACATCGTCCTGAATCAGGGGAAGCCAGAAACGCGCATCGGAGGGCGATGAAATTTTCGGCAACCTCCATGTTCTTGAAGTTACGACACAAATACTGAGAAGACCGATCCGATCTCCCCATGGATCACGAGATCGGCGGCCTCATCGAGGGGTGTCGGCTCCCGATTGACGATCACGAGCCGCGCCCCGTTCTCCTTGGCGAAGGCCGGAAAAGCCGCCGCCGGATAGACGACCAGGGAGGAGCCTGCGACCAGGAAGAGGTCGCATGACGCCGCCAAGCGCTGGGCCTGGCGCATTGGTCCTTCGGGCATGGTCTGTCCGAAGGAAATGGTCGCCGACTTGAGAATCCCCCCGCAGATCCGGCAGCCGGGCGGTTCGCCATCCGCATCGATACACCGCCTCACCCAGTCGAGCTCATGGCGGCGGCCGCAGGACAGGCACTTGGCATAGGTGCCATTGCCATGCAGCTCGATGACCTGATCCTCGCCAAGGCCCGAGGCCTGATGGAGCCCGTCGATGTTCTGGGTTATGACGGCGGGCATCCGACCGCTCGCCACAAGGGATGCGAAACCAAGATGCCCCATGCTCGGTCGCGCACCCCGATAGAGATCGTCCATGGCGAATTTCCGCCGCCATGCCTCCAGGCGCGCCTCGGCACTTCGCAGGAAAAGATCGAAGGAGATCGGCTTGTGGCGCATCCAGGGACTGTCCGGGGACCGGAAATCGGGAATGCCGCTCTCCGTCGAAATGCCCGCCCCCGTGAATCCGGCAACGATCCGGGCATCTTGAATCAAGTCCTGTAATGTGGCGATTGATTCAGCAAGGCTCTCGGTCATGTCACTCACATAAGGCCGACAGGCTGTGAGGGAATGCCGTTACCCATGAGACAGTACACTTGACCGCCACCTTGCCCCAAGCCCGCACCGCCTCCCAGCGCTGGGATGCCGTCGATGTCGCCCGTGGGCTCGCGATAGCCGCGATGATCCTCTATCATTTCAGCTGGGACCTGAGCTTCCTGCAGCTGATCGGAACCAACATTCTCCAGGTCCCGGCGTGGCGCTGGTTCGCGCGCGGGATTGCCGGCTCGTTTCTGATGCTCGCGGGCTTCGGCCTTGCCCTCGCCCACGCCCGGGGCTTTCGGCGGATCCCTTTTCTGAAACGCCTCATAAGGGTTGGCGGGGCGGCTTTGGCCGTGACCCTGGCAACCTACTTTGCTTTCCCTGAAAGCTATATCTTCTTCGGCATTCTGCACTGCATCGCCGTCTCGAGCGTGCTGGCTCTGCCCTTCCTGCGACGGCCCCCGGCCCTCACAGTTTGCGCCGCCGCGTTCTTCCTGCTCGGCCCATGGTTTTTCACGAGCCCGGCTCTCGACGCGCCTTGGCTCGATTGGCTCGGCCTTGGGGCCGCCGATCCGGTCACGAACGATTATGTGCCGATCTTTCCATGGTTCGGCCTCGTTCTGATCGGCGTTGCGGCCGGAAAATGGCTGCTGGCCCGGCAGAAGATGCTCGCCCTCGCGCGCTGGCGCGCCGGCAATCCGGTTTTCAGGATCCTCATTTGGGGCGGGCGCAAGAGCCTGCCGATCTACCTGACGCACCAGATCGTCTTGCTCGGGATTCTTTTCGGCGTCGCACAGATCGTGGGTCCAGCGCCGACGGCGGCCTGTCGGCAGATCTGCCTGATGCAGAACGGCGACCCGGCCCTGTGCCCATCGGTCTGCTCCTGCATTCTGCAGCAGGTCCCGGAGCGCGGCCTCTGGCAAAGGCTTCTCGCCAACAAGGCAGCCGAGGAAGAGAACACGCGGGTCTCCCGGGCGGCGCAGCAATGCATGCGCCAGCGTCCGCCTTCTTAGAGGCGTCCTCCCGCATGTCATGACCGGGCCTGCCCCGGCCATCTCGCTTCTGTGAGGCGCTGTGTTTTTCCAGTCGAGATCACCGGCACAAGGCCGGTGATGACGTGGTGAGTGGTTGGTTGGCCGAAAGGTGAGGGCTAGACCACGTTCAGCCGCGCCTCCGTCGAGACGCGCTCCGCCCTCGCCTCCGCCAGCAGGCAGAGGAGTTCGAATGCGATGGACGCTCCGACCAGGGCGGTACCGCCGGACTGATCAAGCGGCGGGGACACTTCGACCATGTCGGCGCCGATCAGGTTCAGGTGCCGGAAGCCGCGAACGAGCTGCAGTGCCTCACGGCTCGTGAAGCCGCCGATCTCAGGTGTTCCGGTGCCCGGTGCGAAGGCGGGATCGATGGAATCGATGTCGAAGGTGAAATAGGCCGGGTCCATCCCGACGATCCGGCGAGCCTCGGCGATCGCATAAGGAATGCCCTTCTCCACCACCTCTTCCATGTCGATGATGCGAATGCCCTGGTCGAGGGCCCATTCACGCTCGTCGGCGGCATACATGTGCCCCCGGATCCCGATCTGCACCGTGCGCTTGGGATCGAGCACGCCGTCCTCGATGGCCCGACGGAACGGCGTGCCATGGGTGAGCTTCTGGCCGCCGAAATAGGTGTCGCCCGTATCGCTGTGCGCATCCACATGGATCATGCCCACGGGGCCGCTCTTCGCGGCGAGCGCACGCAAGATCGGATAGGACACGATGTGATCGCCGCCGATGGAGAGAGGCGTCACGCCGCCCTGATGGAGATAGGAGATTTCGGCCTCGATGCGGCGGAGCGTGTCCTGCACGTCGATGGGATTGACCGGAACATCGCCCACATCAGCACAGGCGCAGAGTTCGTAAGGCGCAACCAGGGTTCCGTAATTGACCAGGCGCATGAGCGACGACGCCTCGCGCACCTGCCGCGGCCCAAGGCGGGTTCCGGGACGGTTGGTGGTGGCTCCGTCGAACGGTATGCCGAGAATGGCGATGTCGATCTCGCCGGGACCCTGGGTGGGCGCAAGATAGGGCAGCCGCATGAAGGTCGAGATGCCGGCGAAACGGGGAACCACCATGCCGGACAACGGCTGGTAAGCCTCCAGGCTCTGCTCGCGACCGGCAGGCTCGTTTATCTTCTTAAGGTTCTGTGCCATCGATGGAATTCCCCTGCATCAATGGACGGCGCGGGCGAAAACCCGCTCGATCCGCTCCATCCCCCAGTCGATCTCATCGCGGGTGATGGTGAGAGGCGGTGCGAAGCGCAGCACCGTCCCGTGGGTATCCTTCGAGAGAACGCCGTTCTGGAGCAGCGCATCGCAAATGGAACGGGCGGAGGCTACGTTGGCATCGACCTCGACGCCGACCCACAGGCCGCGGCCGCGCACGTCCTTCACGATGTTGCTGCGCATGGCACGCAAGCGGTTCTGGAGGTAGCCGCCCATTTCCGCGCTCCGCTCGACGAGATGCTCCTCCTCGATCACCGCAAGGGTCTCCAGGCCGATCCTGGCCGCCAGGGCGTTGCCTCCGAAGGTCGAGCCGTGGGAGCCGGGATTGAAGACGTCCATGACGTCGTGCGTCCCCACGAAAGCCGAAACCGGATAGACGCCGCCGCCCAGGGCCTTGCCGAGGATCAGGCCGTCCGGCTTGATGCTCTCATGCTGGTGGGCGAACCAGCGGCCCGTGCGGCCGAGGCCCGACTGCACCTCGTCGAGAATCAGCAGCACGTTGTGCCTGTCGCAGATGGCGCGCAGGTCTTTCAGGTATCCTTCCGGCGGCACCACGATGCCCGCTTCGCCCTGAATCGGCTCGATCAGAACCGCGCAGGTGTTGCCTGTGATGGCCTTCTCGACCGCGTCGGCATCGCCGAACGAGACCAGCTTGAAGCCGCCCGCGAAGGGACCGAAGCCCTCGCGATAGGATTCGTCGGAGGAGAAGCCCACGATGGTGGTCGTGCGGCCATGGAAGTTGTTGTCGGCGACGATGATCTCCGCCTGGTCCTTGGCGATCTTCTTCCTCATGTAGCCCCAGCGCCGGGCGGCCTTGATGGCCGTCTCGACGGCTTCGGCTCCGGTGTTCATGGGAAGCGCCATATCGAGGCCGGTGATCTGGACGAGGCGCTCCAGGAAGGGACCGAGCAGTTCCGTGTGGTAGGCGCGGCTGGTGACGGCGAGCTTCGAGGCCTGCTCCATCATCGCCTTCAGGATGCGCGGGTGGCCATGGCCGAGGCTGACCGCCGAATAGGCGCTCATCATGTCGAGATAGCGCCGGCCTTCCGTATCGGTGGCCCAGACACCCTTCGCCTCCCGCAGGACGACGGGCAAAGGATCGTAATTGGCAGCGGTGACCGATCGTTCGAGAGCAATGAAATCCATGGGATCCTCCATGGATAAGCTTAGGAGCATCCCGCTTCGATTGAAGCTGAATTCCCGCCACGCGACAGCCGTTTCTGTCGTCCGGTCAGGTGCCGGCGCTCAATCCGGGCGATCGGGCACCGGGTAGCCCTCGAAATCCTTGAGGGTCTTCAACACGAAGGTCGTGTGGATACGCCCGATTCCGAACCCGGGATCGGCAAGATAGGCTTCGGTCAGGGCCTCGTACGCCGCCAGGGTCGGAGCCACGATCCGGGCTGTATAGTCGTACTCACCGTTGACGACCTGGAGTTCGATCACAGCAGGATTTGCTGTCAAAGCCCGCTCCAGCCGCTGCCGGGTTCCGGTGGAGGGATCGCGCATGCTGATCCCGGCAAGTGCGATGATGTCGTGCCCGAGGGCGGAAGGCTCGATCAACGCCGTGTAGCCGCGGATCACCCCCTTCTGTTCAAGGCGCCTCACACGCTCGAGACAGGGGCGTGCCGAGAGCCCGACACGTTCGGACAAGGCCTGGTAGGTGATGCGCCCATGATCGCGGAGCGCGTCGAGGATCATCAGGTCGATCCGGTCGAGGGCAGGTTTGACGCTGCGGCTGAGCAGCTTCGAGGGCGGCTTCATGGTTCGGCTCGCACAGGGCCCAAGGAACGTTACAGGCCCGACAACAGATCGTCAGGTCTCTATCCTACGATGCACAAGCGTTGCAATTCCACATAAGGAATGAGGCGGCGCTACAGCCGTCTGCCTCAACCGCCCGAGGCACGGCGCCCGGGAGCTGCACTTCGATCCACAGTCGGGCCACAATTAATCGTTACTATATTTCATGAAGGGTGCATGAGTTCAGTCGTTGCTCACATTTTTATATCGTTTCATTGTTGTGTCGCCCTTAAGCTCGAGTATAACTCTGCGTCACTTTTTACGGGGCCAAGACCAGTGAATCTTCTTTCGGAGACGGATGTCGCCGACAGCATTTCGGCGCTTTGCAGATCCCTTGACGAGAATTGCAGGAGCTCAGTCGGCATGGACATGTCGTTGACCCACTCTCTCGGGTTCGATTCACTCAAGCTCATGCAGTTCTTCGCGGGCGTCGAGGAACTCTACCCGGATGCGGCGCTCGAAGACTGGTTCATCGAACACAGCGCAGACGGTCGAGACACACTACGCAGTGCCGTTTCCTATCTGGTGCGATTTCTTCCTCCGCACGCGGCAAAAGGTTGAAACCGGCCTCGCCCTTTGCCAACTAGTACCGGCCTGTCCGAAACGCTTCTGGGGACAGCTGCTTTTCGCGACGAGATTGGAGGTGCTGTTGTGCTGCGGGATTACCTGACGGATCTTCCTCTGGTCGCCATTCTGCGTGGGCTGAAGCCCGAAAATGCCGAAGCTGTAGGCTTTGCCCTGGTCGAGGCCGGCTTTCGGGTCATCGAGGTCCCCTTGAACTCGCCCGAGCCCTTCCGCAGCATCGAGATCCTCGCCAGAACGATGCCCAAGAACGTGCTCGTAGGAGCGGGGACCGTCCTGGAGCCCGAGCAGGTCGTCGGCGTCCACGATGTGGGCGGCAAACTCATCGTCATGCCCCATGCGGACCTCGATGTGATCCGGTCCGCCAAAACGAACCGCCTTCTCTGCACTCCGGGCGTTGCGACCCCGACGGAGGCCTTCGCGGCCCTCAAGGCTGGAGCGGACGCCATCAAGATCTTCCCGGCCGAAGCCATTCCGCCCACGGTCGTCAAGGCCTGGAGGGCCGTCCTGCCGAAGGATGCGCTCGTCCTGCCGGTCGGTGGCATCAAGCCAGACAACATGAAGCCTTACGTGGATGCCGGCGCCAACGGATTCGGTCTGGGTTCCGCCCTCTTCACGCCCGCCATGGCGATCGAGGAGATCGGCCGGAATGCCCGGAATTTCGCGCAAGCCTGGCAAAACCTGCAAGCCGCCTGAACTCATCGAATCGACCTGAGCAGGAACCGCTGGGAGCGAAAGCCGTTCTCAGGGGGAAATGCTTGTTCAAGGAGTTCACGATGAGGAAGACAATACTGATTCTTGCGGCCTCGCTTCTCAGCACGGCCGCCTTCGCCCAGGACACGACCACGACCATCAAGAAGGAAGAGGGAATCCTGGGCAGCCAGACGACCATCGAGCGCAAGACGGAGCCGAGCACGACGTCGTCCACCTCGGTCACCACGACTACGGGGTCCGTGGGCTGCACCACCGAAACCAAGCAGAAGACGGACGAGTTCGGCGACACGACCACCAAGAAGAAGACGGATTGCTGATCAGTCTCGTCTCTTCGCCAATCAGGGCCCGGCCTCGCGCCGGGCCTTTCCTTGACGGCTACCTTAACGGCGGCGTCCGCCCTGCCCGCCGCGGAAGAACGGGACGGTCAGAAGGCGCCGCCCCGTCTCGTCGGTGATCTCGAGTTCGATATTGCCCGCATCGGCCAGCTCATCCCGCAGTTCCTCGACCGTGGCCAATGCCTCGGCGCGGGCCGCCTCGAGGTCGGGGAGCTCGATTCCCTCCTCGTCTTCATCGACGTCGTAGCCGTCTCGGATGTTGAAGAAATAACGGGGCATGGGATCAAGCTTCAGAAGGATGTTTGGCGGTAAGAACGCCCCTGCGGGCGGCAGGTTCAATCGGGTACCTGCGCTTATCCTATACACGTATTTTTCGAAAGCGTGACGCCTATCGTGAGACGGCGAAAGACCGGCCGATCGAGCCATGGAGCTTTTTTCCCGAGCGCGCGTTGATTGGCACGCCAAGGGTAATAGCGGGTCAACCGTCAGGGACTTGTCATGATCCGTCGCCCTCTCGATTCAGCCATTCTCATCGGCGCGATCGCCGCGTTTGGAATAACGCCGGCCGCTGCGCAGACGTCCTGTGGCCCGCGCGAACAGCTCGTGAAGCTGCTTGCAGACCAATACAAGGAAGATCCGGTCGGCATAGGCCTCGCCCAGCCCGGACAGGTGCTCGAAGTCTTCGCCTCGTCGGGCGGAACCTGGACCATGGTGATGACGATGCCAGACGGCAAAGCCTGTCTCATCGCCGCCGGCAACAATTGGGAAATGGTCACCAAGATCAAGGGCAACCCAGCCTGAACGCTGCCTTGGCCTGACGCCGAAACTATCGAACCTTCGAGACCCCGACGAATACTTCGCGAGGCCCAAGAGAACTGAATTTGCGGGAGTGGAGAGTGGCGCGCCCTAGGGGAGTCGAACCCCTCTTTCCTGCGTGAAAGGCAGATGTCCTAACCGATAGACGAAGGGCGCGCTGTTGTTCGGGGCAGTGCCTCCGAAGTGGGCGAACCTATAGATTGGTTCGTGATGCATCGCAAGCACCTGATTGGAATTATTCCGGCCTCGCGGCATCCACGATGCGAACCTCGACCTTCTCGTTGCCGCCCCAACGGTCGATGGAAAGCGTACCGGCTACGTGGAGCGTGTTGCCGATGGCCTGAGACAGGGCGATTCCGAGGGGTTGGCCCGCCGTCCGGAAGGCGATGCCGCCGATGAAGCTGCCGTCGCCGCCCCTGAGCTTCACGCGCATATGACCACCGCTGCCCACCTCGCGCGCCTCGATCAGGCGATGCTGCGCAAAGGCGAAGACGGGCTCGGGCTGCCCCTGGCCGAAGGGCCCTGCCCGCTCCAGCGCCGTGACCACGGCAGGCTGGGCGCCGGCGGCCGTCAGGGTCGCGTCGATGGCGAAGTTGTCCGTGAGGCGCATGGTGCTCACCGGCTCGGTCAGCTTCTCGGTGACGAAGCCGAGGAAACGCTCCAGATCGACCGCCCGGATCGTCACGCCGGCCGCCATGGTGTGACCGCCGCCTTTGATGGCAATCCCCGCTTCGACGGCCGCGCGGACCGCATAACCCAGGTCCACACCCGGCACGGAACGGCCGGAGCCGGTCGCCGTGCCGTCCGGGTTCAGCGTGAAGGCGAAGGACGGGCGGCGGAACCGCTCCTTGGTCCGGGCGGAGATCAGGCCGACGACGCCCGGATGCCATTCGGCGGAAGCCGTCACGAGAACGGGCATGTCCGGGACGCGCTCGAGAGCCATCATGGCCTGCGCTTCGGCCTCGGCGACGGCCACGACCTCGATGGCCTGACGTTCGCGGTTGAGCCTGTCGAGTTCGGCGGCAAGCCGCCCAGCCTGCACGGGATCTTCCGTCAGCAGGAGCCGCGAGCCCAAGGCAGCATCGCCGATGCGGCCGCCCGCGTTGATGCGCGGCCCGACGAGATACCCGAGATGCCAGCTTTCCGGTGCCCCGGCGAGTCCGGCTGCGTCGAGCAGTGCCGCCAGCCCCACCCGGCGGCGGCTCTTCATGATGGCGAGGCCCTGGCGCACGAAGGCCCGGTTGAGCCCGATGAGCGGAACCACGTCGGCCACGGTCGCAAGGGCGACGAGATCGAGGCTTCCCATCAGGTCCGGTTCGGCCCGTCCCTGGAAGAAGCCGCGGGAGCGAAGGGTCCGGTTCAAGGCGACGAGGAACAGGAACACCACGCCGGCCGCACACAGATGGCCCAGGCCCGAGAGATCGTCCTGCCGGTTCGGGTTCACGACGGCGAGCGCCTCAGGCAATTGCTCCGGGGCCTGGTGGTGGTCGAGGACGACGGGGTCGAGACCCAGGCGCTTGGCTTCGGCCAGGGGTTCGATGCTGGCCGTGCCGCAATCGACGGTCACGAGAATGTCGGCGCCCTGCTGCTTCAGCGCCCGGATGGCATCGACATTCGGGCCATAGCCCTCCGTGATCCGGTCTGGAATGTGGATCGCGTATTCCAGTCCGCAGGCTCGCAGATATTCGGCGAGCAGGGCCGCGCTGCAGGCGCCGTCCACGTCGTAATCGCCGAAGATCGCCACCTTCTCGTTGCGCAGGACGGCATCGGCCAGTCGGGAAGCCGCGGCCTCCATGTCGGTGAGCACATGCGGGTCGGGCATGAGATCCCGCAGGCGCGGGTTCAGGAAACCTTCCGTATCGTGAAGCCCCACGCCCCGTCCGGCCAGCACCCGGGAGAGGACATCCGGCAGGCCGTGGGTCTGGGCGATGGCGAGCGCAATCGTCCCCTGGGTGGCATCGCAGCGCTCGACCCAGGTGCGCCCGAGGGCGGAATTGGTGACGCCGAGAAAGGGTTTCGGCAGGAGGAGAGGAGATGATTCGGTCACACGGCGAGTCTTATCCGCGAATTGTGGTCAAAGCATCCTGGCAAAGTATCCCAGCGGCTTCTCGCATGTCATGGCCGGCCTTGTGCCGGCCATCCCAATAAGGTGAGACTCGGCGCCTTTCGGAATCGGGATCACCGGCACAAGGCCGGTGATGACGTCGTGGCGAAGAACATCACCCCAGCAAATGCCGATACTGGATGAAGCCGCTGCGTGCCGCGACCTTGTCGTAGAGCGCCTGGGCGGTCGTGTTGGTCTCATGGGTCAGCCAGTAGACCCGGGCCGCGCCATGGGCGCTCGCCTTCTCGTACACGGCCTCGATCAGCGCGCGCGCCACCCCTCGGCCTCGCGCCTCCTCGGCCGTGAACAGATCCTGCAGGTAGCAGTAATCGGCCGTCGTCCAGGTGGAGCGGTGATAGAGGTAGTGCACGATGCCGACGATCTGCCCATCGAGAACCGCTGCGAGACCATGGATCGGCTGCGCGGGATCGAGGAACCGGCACCACGTCGCATCCGTAACCTCTGGCGGCACGGATGATTTGTAGAACGTCAGGTAGCCCTGCCAGAGAGGTTCCCAGGCATTCCGGTCGTCCGCGGTGAAGGGGCGGATTTCGATCATAGGTGCTTTCCCTGCCTGCTCCATCGCCATGCGCTCTCCGGACCTGAAACGTGGATGGCCGGGACAAGCCCGGCCATAACGCGATGTGGATGATCGTATGGACCTTGACGCGCTTAATCCAGGTGGAACTTCGCCAACTCCCGGTGCTCGCCGTAGATGCGGCGAACGGTGCCGGTGGCGGAACGATAGACCACCGTCTCGGTGGTGATCACTTCCTTGCCGAAGTGGACACCTCGGGTCAGCGCACTGTCGGTCACGCCGGTCGCCGCCACGATCACGTCCCCGCGGGCGAGGTCCGTCATGTCGTACTTCTTGTTCGGATCGGTCACGCCCATCTGGAGGGCGCGGGAGCGCTTCTCCTCGGTGTCGAGGATCAGGCGGGCCTGCATCTGGCCGCCGATGCAACGCAGCGCTCCGGCCGCCAGCACGCCCTCGGGGGCGGCGCCGATACCGAGATAGATGTCGATGCCGGTTTCGGCAGGCTTCGTGGTAAAGATCACGCCCGCCACGTCGCCGTCCGAGATCAGGCGGACGCCGGCCCCCGTCTTGCGGATGGCAGCGATCAGATCCGCGTGACGCGGACGATCGAGCACCAGAGCGGTCAGCTCGTTCACCTTCACGCCCTTCGCCTTGGCGAGGCTGTGCAGGTTCTCTTCCGGAGAGGCATCGAGATCGACCACGCCGGTGGGGTAGCCCGGGCCGACGGCGATCTTGTGCATGTAGACGTCGGGAGCCGCCAGCAGGGTTCCGGCCTCGGCCATGGCCATCACGGCGATGGAGCCCGGCATGTCCTTGGCGCAGAGCGTGGTGCCTTCCAGCGGGTCGACGGCGATATCCACCTTCGGGCCCTGCTTGTTGCCGACCTTCTCGCCGATGAAGAGCATGGGCGCCTCGTCGCGCTCGCCCTCGCCGATCACCACCGTGCCGTCGATGGGAAGCTTGTTCAGCTCGCGGCGCATGGCATCCACGGCGGCCTGGTCGGCGGCCTTTTCGTTGCCGCGGCCGCGCAGCCTGGCGGAGGCCACCGCCGCGCGCTCGGTGACGCGGACGAGCTCCAGGGTCAGGATGCGCTCGATGATTTGGCCCGGTTGGACGGTAATGCCTTGCGACATGGACTTGTCGTCTCCCTTTGTGATCGTCGGGGTCCGGAATGGACCGATCGTAGATTACTCGCGTTCGATGCGAATGACTTGGGGCGGCTCGGCGATAAGACCATCCCCCGAAATCTTTTCCAGGGCCGAGCGGATCGAAGCCTCAGTGGCCGCATAGGTGATCAGCACAAGCGAAACCGGCGCGCCCGAGCGGCCATGCGGATCCTGCGTCGCGGCGACTTCCGAGCGCTTCTGCAGGATGCTCTCCAGGGAGATGTCGGCCTCCGCCATGCGGGTCGCCACGCCTGCGGCGACACCCGGCCGGTCATGGACCGTCAGGCGAATGTAATAGCCGCCCTCGTGGCGCTGCATGGGCGCGCGGGCCGCCTTCTCCAGGCGATCCGTCGGAGTGCCGAAGAGCGGTTGCACATTGCCGGTGGCGACGTCGGCAATGTCGGCCACGACGGCGGAGGCGGTGGCATCGCCGCCTGCTCCCGGCCCGATGAGCGTCAGTTCCCGCACCGCGTCGGCGTCGATGGTCACGGCATTGGTCACGCCCATCACTTGGGCAATGGACGAGGTCCGGGGCACCATGGTGGGGTGCACGCGCTGCTCGATGCCCGTCTTGGTGCGCTCGGCGACGCCCAGGAGCTTGATGCGGAAGCCCAGCTCCTTGGCCATGGCGAGGTCGAGTGGCGTGATGGAGGAAATGCCCTCCACATAAATCGCATCCGCATCGATCTCGGTGCCGAAGGCCAGGCTGGTGAGGATCGCGAGCTTGTGGGCCGTGTCGAAGCCCTCGACGTCAAAGGTCGGATCGGCCTCGGCATAGCCGAGACGCTGCGCGTCCTTCAGGCATTCGGCGAAGGTCAGCCCCTCCAGTTCCATGCGCGAGAGGATGTAGTTGCAGGTGCCGTTGAGAATTCCGTAGAGGCGGGAAATCCGGTTGGCCGGCAAGGCCTCACGCAGGGTCTTGATGATCGGAATGCCGCCGGCGACGGACGCTTCGAAGGCCAGAGATACGCCCTTCCCTTCCGCCAGTTTCGCCAGCTCGAGACCGTGCTTGGCGAGCAGCGCCTTGTTGGCCGTGACCACGTGCTTGCCGAGCGACAGGGCCGCCCGCACCGTCTCGAGGGCCGCCCCGTCCGCACCGCCGACCAGCTCGACCACGCAATCCACGTCCGCTGCGCGCGCCAGCTCGACCGGGCTGTCGAACCATGTGAAGCGGGAGAGGTCGAAGCCCCGATCCTTGCTCCTGTCTCGGGCCGAAATGGCAACGACCTCGACCGGCCGCCCGCCACGCTGGGCGACAGACTCGTTCTGCCGGTCGAGAATGCGAATGACCGATGCGCCGACGGTGCCGAGACCGGCAATGCCGACCCTAAGGGGACGTGTCACGAACAACAGCTCCTCAAAAATGTCGGGCTGCTTTTACGACCGCCAAGGTGTCCTGTCCATGCGGACGCGGAATCCTGGTGGATTCCGCCCCGGCGGGGATCAGCCCCGGCGCGCCATCGGCACCACGTTGTGGAGCGTCTGGTCGGCAGTGTCGAAGAACTTGCGGATGTTGCGCGCCGCCTGGCGGATGCGCTGCTCGTTTTCCACAAGGGCGATGCGCACAAACTCGTCGCCGTGCTCGCCGAAGCCGATGCCGGGCGCCACCGCCACATCGGCCTTCTCCACCAGGAGCTTGGAAAACTCCAGGCTGCCCATGGACCGAAACTTCTCCGGGATCTGCACCCAGGCGAACATGGAGGCGGTCGGCACGGGAACGTCCCAGCCGGCCTTGGCGAAGGACTCGACCATCACGTCACGGCGGCGCTTGTAGGTGGCGCGCATCTCGCGGATGCAGTCGTCCGGCCCGTTGAGAGCGGCCGTGGCTGCCACCTGGACCGGCGTGAAGGCGCCGTAATCGAGATAGGACTTCACCCGGGCCAGAGCCGCCAGCAGGCGCTCGTTGCCGACTGCGAAGCCGATGCGCCAGCCGGCCATGGAGAAGGTCTTCGACATGGAGGTGAACTCCACCGCCACGTCGATGGCGCCGGGCACCTGCAGGATGGAGGGCGGCGGGTTCGATTCGTCGAAATAGACCTCCGAATAGGCCAGATCCGACAGGAGGATCAGCTCGTGCTTCTTCGCGAAGGCGACGAGATCCCGGTAGAAGTCGAGGGAGGCCACATAGGCGGTCGGGTTCGACGGATAGCACACGACGAGAGCGACAGGCTTCGGGATCGAATGAGCCACGGCCCGCTCGGCCGCGACGAAGAAGTCGGGCGTCGGCTCGGCCGGAACCGACCGGATGACGCCGCCCGCCATCAGGAACCCGAAGGCATGGATCGGGTAGCTCGGGTTCGGCACCAGGATCACGTCTCCCGGCTCGGTGATCGCCTGGGCCATGTTGGCGAAGCCTTCCTTGGAGCCCAGCGTTGCCACCACCTGTGTGTCGGGGTTGAGCTTCACGCCGAAGCGGCGCTCGTAATAGCCGGCCTGGGCGCGGCGCAGCCCGCCGATGCCCTTGGAGGCGGAGTAGCGGTCCGTGCGCGGCTTGCCCACGGTCTCGACGAGCTTGTCGATCACATGCTGGGGGGCCTGAAGGTCCGGATTGCCCATCCCGAGGTCGATGATGTCGGCGCCGTTGGCCCGGGCTGCGGCCTTGATGCGGTTGACCTGCTCGAAGACGTAGGGAGGGAGGCGCTTAATCCGGTAAAAGTCAGGCATGGGGCTCGTCCTCGGGCGGAATTACGGGATTCCGGTATAGGTTCCAAAGCATCGGACCCAAAAGTGGGTCCCACTTTTGGGATTGATCCGATGCTCAAATTATTAAATGGCGCATCATTCTTCGCGGAAAACCGTATCCACTTTTCCGCACGATGCGCTAGGGCGTTCTCTTGGAATTCGTCTTCTGGCGCGTCTGCTGCGGCGTGTTGGCCGGGAGCTTGATCGGCTCGGGCGGCGGTGTTTTGCCAAGTTCGGCGGCCGCCGCTCCGGCTGCCTCGTTCCGGGCGCGCAGGGCGTCGAGCTCCGCTTCGGCGGCCTTGATCTGGTCGGCCGTCCTCGCCGGGGTCTGGCGATCCGGGGCAGGCGTTCCGATCGGCATGTATTCCAGGTTCGTCGGCCTGGACTGAACAACGAAATCCTGGCTGGCGGCCGTCTGCGGACCCGCCCCCACGGCGGTTGCCACATCCCGGACGGGATTGAAGCTGCCATTGCAGCCGGCAACAAGCATCGTCACGGCCACGGCGGAGGGGATCGGAAAGGGCTTCATACGCATTGTGATACCTAAGATCTGCAACATGGCTCTGGCATACTCGACGGCTCGAACGTTAGGATGTCGGAAATGCGGCTTGCGAGCAATGCTGCTGCGATAGAGGGAGATCGCCCTATGGACAAGCCATACGGTGAGGAGAAGACTCAGAGCCCCGTCCCGGACTTCGAGGAACTCTCCCGTAACGTGGCGCGCTTCATCGAGGGAGCCGGCAAGGCCGCAGCCGCGTATCTCAAGCCCGTCCAGGAAGGTCAGGCTCCGCCTGAACTTCCAAGCGACGCTGCGGAAGCCATCAAATCCTTCGGTCGGGTGGCCGAGGTCTGGATGAGCGATCCGCAGAAGAGCTTCGAGGCCCAGTCCCGCCTCGGAACGCAATTCCTGTCCCTGTGGGCTTCGACGCTGCAACGTGCGCAGGGTGAGCCCGTCGCGCCTGTGGCCGAGCCCGAACCCAGGGACAACCGCTTCAAGGACCCGGAATGGTCCGAGAACCCCATCTTCGATTTCCTGAAACAGGCCTATCTCATCTCGTCCCGATGGGCGGAGGATCTCGTCGAGAATGCCGAAGGACTCGATGAGCGCACGCGGCACAAGGCCCATTTCTATCTGAAGCAGCTATCGAGCGCGCTCTCGCCGTCCAACTTCCTCCTGACCAACCCGGAGCTGATCCGCGAGACCCTCAAGGAGAACGGGGCCAATCTCGTGCGCGGCATGAGCATGCTGGCGGAGGACATCGAGGCCGGCGGCGGCGAGCTGAAGATCAGGCAATCGGACACGAGCCGGTTCAAGGTGGGCGTGAACATCGCCACCACGCCGGGCAAGGTGATCTTCCGCAACGATCTGATGGAGCTGATCCAATATGCTCCCGCGACGGAGAAAGTCCTCAAGCGGCCGCTGCTGATCGTGCCGCCCTGGATCAACAAGTTCTACATTCTGGACCTCAATCCGGAGAAGAGCTTCATCCGGTGGGCGGTCTCGCAGGGTCTCACCGTCTTCTGCATCTCCTGGGTCAATCCGGCCGAGCAGCATGCCGAGAAGGGCTTCGAGCACTACATGGTCGACGGCATCTTCGCTGCGCTCGACGCCATCGAACAGGCAACCGGTGAGAAGAAGGTGACGGCCATCGGCTATTGCGTCGGCGGGACGCTGCTCGCGACCACCCTCGCCTACATGGCGGCCAAGCGCGACAAGCGGATCGACAGCGCCACCTTCTTCACCGCGCAGGTGGATTTCACCCATGCGGGCGACCTGAAGATCTTCGCCGGCGAGGAAGAGGTCCGCAGCCTCGAGGCTACCATGAAGAAGCGCGGGTATCTCGAAGGCTCGCGCATGGCCAATGCGTTCAACATGCTGCGGCCCAACGACCTGATCTGGCCCTATGTGGTCAACGTCTACATGAAGGGCCAATCCCCCTTCCCGTTCGACCTGCTCTACTGGAACGCCGATTCCACCCGCATGCCCGCGGCGAACCACGCCTTCTACTTGCGCAACTGCTATCTCGAGAACAGGCTCGCGAAGGGCGAGATGGAGCTTGCCGGCGTGAAGCTGGACCTGAAGAAGGTGAAGGTGCCAGTCTTCAATCTGGCCACGAAGGAAGATCACATCGCTCCGGCCCGCTCCGTGTTCGTCGGCTCGAAGATGTTCGGCGGGCCGGTCGATTACGTGCTCGCCGGCTCCGGCCATATCGCCGGTGTCGTCAATTCTCCCGGCAAGCCGAAGTACCAGTTCTGGACCGGCGGTCCCGTCGAGGGGGAATTGGAGGACTGGGTGAAACGGGCGACGGAGACATCGGGCTCCTGGTGGCCCTACTGGTTCGAGTGGATCAAGGCCCAGGCACCCAGGATGGTCGCTGCGCGGGAACCAGGGGGCGGCAAACTGGAACCGCTCTGCGAGGCACCGGGAACCTATGTTCTTGAAAAGTCTTAAAGGGCGCTTTGAGACGACGCCCAAAGAGAAGTGCTCGTCGCACCGGGATGGCCGGGACTTGATCCCCGGATCAAGTCCAGGGACGACCATGACATGGGCGAGAACGTAGACCCAAAAATCGAAAGGCCGGCAGATCTGCCGGCCTTCTTGCTGTTGGATCCTGATAGATCAGTACTTGCGAACGAGCGGAACGGCCGGGATCGCAACCTTCGGGTTGTCCCAACGATAGCGCAGGCCTGCCGAGATGATATCGACGGACGAATCCACATCCGCGAGATAAGGCAGTCCCTCGAAGTCCTGATGTCCGGGAAGGATGCGGATATTCGTATTCTTCGTGAAGATGTGCGTATAAGCCACGTCGAAGGACAGCTGTTCGTTCCACTGGTAGCTCGCACCGAGCGACGCCCAGATGCGGTCGTTGTCGGGGAGACGGGTGGAGCGGATTTCCGTATCGATCGGCGACTGCTCGTAGGCGAGACCCGCACGCAGGATCCACTGATCGTTCAGCTTGTAGTCCGCGCCGAGGGAGTAGAAGTACCCGTCCTTGTAGTTGAGCGGAATGTCCGTGACGGCCACGCCGCCGGGGCCGAGCACGAGAGGCGTCTTGAGAACGCTCCAGTTCGTCCACTCGAAGCCGGCATGAATCGTGATGGCCGGGGTAATCACCTGCGAAAAGCCGACCGTGAGCTGGTCGGGAGTCTTCAGCTTCGCGGTGATCGGAAGGTTGGCGAAGGGGCCGATCGAACCGAAGGGAGCCTGCAGGCTGCCCTCGAGCTCATGCTCGACCTGGGACCGATAGCCGATACCGATCGTCGTGCCGGCGAACGGCGTGATCGTGACACCGGCCGTGAAGCCGAAGCCGATGTCGTCGCCGTCGAGGATGCCGCTCGGCGCGCCTGGCAGCGTCGCGGAAGCGGCCGGAGCGCCCGGGAAGGGCACCGCTCTCTTGAGGCGGATGTCGAAGTACTGCAGCGACGGGCCCACGGCGAACGAGAACCAGTCGTTCACCTTCACGCCCAGGACCGGGTTCACGTTCACGGAGAAGATACGCGAGGATCGCGAATAGAGCTGACCGGACCAGTTCTGTCGCGGATCGGTCACGAGGCCGTAGGGCGAGGTGCTGGAGAGACCGAGCCAGAACATGTCGTTGATCTGGAAGGAGCTGTATCCCGAAGGGACGAAAGCGTCCTCACCGATATCGCCCGAGCCGCCGAACACGAAAGTCGGGACGGAGGGCAGAGGGTTGATATCGACCCGCGGAATGATCAGAGAGCCACTCACCTCGGTCTGCCAACCGGGCATCATCGTGATGACGGCCGGGTTCCAGAACATGGAGGACAGATAACCGGAGCCCGAGGCGGCGCCAGCGAACGAATACCCTTGCGCCGTGGCGCTCTGCTCGCGCAGGGCGAAGGCACCGGCATGTGCACCGCCCTGAGCGGCGATGAGTGCTGCGGCGGAAACAGCCGCCAGCGACAAGGAACGAGAGAGAAGACCCATGGAGTTTTCCTGCCCATATGATTTTTATGCGGGAGAATCCCGCCGTAAGGGCAATGTGCCAATGCTTATTTTTGGCCGCAATCTTTTCGTGAGGACCGAACAGGGGATTAATAATTTCTAAAATCGGTTCAGAAGCGAGAATTTCTACTTCACTTTACGCTGCTGACGCTGAATAAGCGGAAAGTATGGGCATATCGTTCATATGTAAACTGATGTATAGTCGGCCCTCATCTTGAGTTGATCTGCGGCGAACGATGGGGTGGAAATCCGGCACTTTGTTCCCCTTCGTGGCAAAACAGCAACATATTTGCGTCTAGAACATGCATTGTAGCTCGGCGCATTCGCGCCAATTATGCATATGCCGCAACGAGAGGAGCGCTTGATGAAGCTGGTGAGATTTGGGGACGCTGGACAGGAGAAGCCGGGCTTGATCGATTCCAGCGGCCAAATTCGGGACCTGTCAGGCATCGTCCCGGACATCAATGGCTCATCCCTGTCGTCCGAGACCCTGGAGCGCATTCGCAAGACCGATCCAGCTACCCTCCCCGTTGTCCCGTCGGGACAGCGTCTGGGTGCCTGCGTCGGGCAGGTGCGCAACTTCATCGCCATCGGCCTGAACTATGCCGACCATGCGGCCGAGACGGGAGCGCCCATTCCGGCGGAACCGATCGTCTTCAACAAGGCTCCGTCCTGCATCGTCGGGCCCAATGACGACGTGGTCATCCCGCGCGGATCCCAGAAGACGGACTGGGAGGTTGAACTCGCCATCGTGATCGGCGAACGGGCCTCTTATGTCGGCGCCCACGAGGCGCTCGATTACGTCGCCGGCTACTGCGTCTGCAACGACGTGTCCGAGCGCGAATTCCAGACCGAGCGCGGCGGCACCTGGACCAAAGGCAAAGGCTGCCCGACCTTCGGACCCCTCGGCCCCTGGCTCGTCACCAAGGACGAGATCCCCGACCCGCAGAACCTCTCCATGTGGCTCGACGTCAACGGCGAGCGTGTGCAGAACGGCTCGACCAAGACCATGATCTTCAACGTGGCGCAGATCGTGGCTTATGTCTCGCACTTCATGATCCTGGAGCCCGGCGACGTGATCACCACCGGCACCCCTCCCGGCGTCGGCATGGGCATGAAGCCGCAGCGCTTCCTGAAAGCCGGCGACGCGGTGTCTCTCGGCATCGAGGGCCTCGGCGAGCAACGCCAGCGCTTCGTCGCCTTCGAAGGCCCCCAGAGCGAAGCCAGCAAGAACTGGAAGGGGCATTAGCAGCCCCTCCTATCATGGCCGGCACAAGGCCGGCCATCCACGTCTGCTTGCCACCCCCACAGCCCTCATCCTGAGGAGCAGCGCAGCTGCGTCTCGAAGGATCGTCCAGTGCTTTCTGGAACCGCCCTCGCCCTTCGAGACGGTCGCTCTGCGACCTCCTCAGGATGAGGGCTCACGCAAGTGCCAGTTGCGTCTCCTCTGCGTCATGACCAGCACACAGCCAGTGATGACAGGCCTTACGCAAGTCCCAGCATCAGCTGGATGTTCTGCACGGCCGCGCCGGACGCGCCCTTGCCGAGATTGTCGAGCCTCGCCACCAGCACGGCGTGGTTGTAGCCGTCGTGCTTGAACACGAAGAGTTCCAGCCGGTTGGTGTCGTTCAGGGCCTCCGGCTCGATCCGCTCGATCTTCTTAGCCTCCCGGATCGTCGGCACGACACTGACGAGGCCGCCGTCCTGATAGTGCTTCAGGAGTGCCGCCTCGAGATCCGCCGCCTTCGGCTTGCCGGGCAGCAGGTCGAGATGCAGCGGCACGCTCACCAGCATCCCTTGCCGGAAGTTGCCAACGGAGGGAATGAAGATCGGCCGCCGGGTCAGGCCGGTATATTTCTGCAACTCGAGCACATGCTTGTGCTCGAAGCCGAGTCCGTAGAGCTCGAAGGACGGCGCCGTGCCGGCCTCATAGGCCTCGATCATCGATCGCCCGCCGCCGCTATAGCCGCTGACCGCGTTCACGCTAATCGGGTAATCGGCCGGAACCAGCCCCGCATCCACGAGGGGACGAATGAGCGCGATGGCGCCTGTCGGGTAGCAGCCGGGATTGGCGACACGCTCCGCCTCGGCGACAGCCTCCCCTTGCGCCGGGTCGAGTTCGGCAAAGCCGTAGACCCACCCGGGCGCGACGCGATGCGCCGTGCTGGCATCGAGGATCTTGGGCTTCCGGCCGCTCAAACCGTCGACGAGGCTCACGGTCTCGCGGGCGGCGTCGTCATGCAGGCAGAGCACCACGAGGTCCACATCGGCCAGGATCTCGCGCTTGGCCTCCGGATCCTTGCGCCGCGCGGGATCGATGCTGCGGATGGCGACGCCGTTCACGTCCTTCAGGCGCTCGCGGATGCCGAGGCCCGTCGTGCCGGCCTCGCCGTCGATGAAGACCGTCCTGGTCTGCTGGTCGAGATCCGCCGAGTTCTGGGTCATGGTCGTCATGGTCGATCCGATTCACCTGTGGCTGCCTGTTTCTAGGCAAAGCCGATAGCGCCAATATGGTTCTTGGAAAACAAAAAAGCCGCGCATCGGGCGCGGCTTGCGGTCAGGCCATTCAGACAGCCGTCAACGCACGCGCACCGGGGCGGCGGTCATTCGGCGTCGGAGGATGAAAAGGCTCTGGATCATGTAGCTTTTATGAAGTTGAAGGCTCGCCCTGTCAACAAGCCTGGCCTTGCCAGCAAACAGAAAGGGCGGCCCGAGGACCGCCCTTTCCAATAATTTGCTTGAATAAGCCTTAGCGCTTCGAGAACTGGAAGCTGCGGCGGGCCTTCTTCTTGCCGTACTTCTTACGCTCGACGACGCGCGGATCGCGGGTCAGGAAGCCTTCCTTCTTGAGCGGGCCGCGAAGCTCCGGCTCATAGTAGGTCAGCGCCTTGGCGAGGCCGTGACGGACCGCGCCGGCCTGGCCGGAAAGACCGCCACCGTCAACGTTGACGGTGATGTCGTACTGGCCTTCGCGCTGAACGATTTGGAGCGGCTGCGCCAGGATCATGCGGAGCACGGGACGGGCGAAGTACACCTCGGCCGAGCGGCCGTTGATGACGATCTTGCCGGAGCCGGGCTTGATCCACACGCGGGCCACTGCGTCCTTACGCTTGCCGGTGGCATAGGCGCGGCCGAGCGAGTCGAGCTTCTGGACGTGCTTCGGAGCTTCCGGAGCGGCAGCCTGGGCGTTCTGGCCCAGATCGGCGAGAGACTGAAGAGTCGCCATGGATTAGGCCCTCACGTTCTTGGCATTGAGGGCAGCAACGTCCAGGACCTCAGGCTGCTGAGCGGTATGCGGATGCTCAGCGCCGCCATAGACGCGCAGGTTGCCCATGATCTGACGGAAAAGCGGGCCGCGGGGGAGCATGCGCTCCACAGCCTTCTCGACCACACGCTCAGGGAAGCGGCCGTCGAGAATGAACTTCGCGGTGCGCTCCTTGATGCCGCCCGGATAACCGGTGTGGTGATAGTACACCTTCTGCTCGCGCTTGCGGCCGGTGAACACCACCTTGTCGGCGTTGATGACGATGACGTTGTCGCCGCAGTCGACGTGGGGCGTGTAGCTCGCCTTGTGCTTGCCACGCAAGCGCATGGCGACGACCGAAGCGAGACGGCCCACAACGAGGCCCTTCGCATCGATCACAACCCACTTCTTCTCGACCTCGGCGGGCTTCAGCGAAGTCGTAGTCTTCATTGCGCTGTATCCCGTTGGAGCCATATGGCTCAGGTTCTGAAAACGACAAACCGCCGCGATATGCGGCGGCGAGTGATGGCTGTTTAGTGAGATCGGGCGTCGAAGTCAACAGCATTTTCGACCGCACGATTCCCATAAAAGCCTTACAAAACAATGGCTAAGATATATAAGGTATCAAAACACCACACATGCGGCCCTTGAATACCACATCTCTTTTGCGCTGAACCGATTACCACTATGCTCGCCTTGGCGGCACATCCCGTTCCGCAGATTCGGAGACGCCCCCGATGACAGACGAACTGATCTTCTTCACGAATCCCATGTCACGCGGCCGCATCGCACGCTGGATGTTGGAGGAAACGGGCTGTGCCTATCGTACGGAGATTCTCGGTTTCGGCCCGGAGATGAAGTCGCCGGACTATCTGGCCATCAACCCCATGGGGAAGGTGCCGGCGATCCTTCATAGGGGAAAGATCGTCACCGAGGCGGCCGCGATCTGCGCCTATCTGGCCGATGCCTTTCCCGATGCCGGGCTTGCTCCGCCGCCCCAGGACCGGGCCGCCTATTACCGCTGGATGTTCTTTGCGGCCGGCCCGGTGGAGGCTGCCTTGAGCAACAAGGCTTTCGGCTTCGAGGTCCCGGCCGACCGGCGTGGCATGATCGGCTATGGCAGCGTCGAGAACGTGGTCGATGCCTTGGAATATGCCGTGACCCAATCAGAGTACATCGCCGGCGACCGCTTCACGGCCGCGGACGTCTATGTCGGCTCGCAGATCGGCTGGGGCATGATGTTCGGCACGCTCGAAAAGCGCCCGGCCTTCGACGCCTATTGGCAGCGCATCAGCTCGCGTCCGGCGGCTGTGAGGGCCCGTGAGATCGACGATGCGCTTGTGCCGCCGAAAGCTTGAGCTGCCCCAGGCCTAACGACGCTCCGGGATCGAATAGGTCCCGGTCGCATGGCAGACCATGTCGGGGCTACCCTCGGACGTGATCGACACATCGCCCACCGCCAGACGCTTGCCGAGCTTCAGCAGGCGGCAATCGGCGATGAGCGCGCGCGGCTCCGGCTTTCTCAGGAAATTGAAGTTGAGGCTCGTGGTCACCGCGAGCGCCACGGGGCCGATATGGGCGAGAATGGCCGCGTAGAGAGCGAGGTCCGCCAGCGCCATCATGGCCGGACCCGAAATGGTGCCGCCCGGACGCAGGTGGCGTTCGTGGTATTCCATGCGCATCCGAGCCGTGAGCGGCCCGACCTCGTCCACGAAGTAGCTGCGGCCTCCCACATGCATCTGCGGAAACTCCCGATCGAGGAACGCCGTCAGCTCGTCCTTCGTCATGATCGGATGATGCGAAGCCATGCGTCAAATGCTCATTGAACTGCCCTGCCCTATCCCATACGTTCCATCCATGACCCACGACAATTATCCGAACGATTACATCCGCGGCATCCTGAACAGCGTGAAGACGATCGCGCTGGTCGGCGCCTCGCAGAACCCGGCGCGGCCGAGCTGGATCGTGACCAAATACCTGCTGGAACGGGGCTACGACGTGATTCCGATCAACCCGGGTCTGGCGGGCGGCGAGCTTCTCGGGAGAAAGGTCTATGCCTCCCTCAAGGACGTACCCGTTCCAATCGACATGGTCGAGATCTTCCGCAACTCCGAAGCCGCCGGACCGATCACCGACGAGGCTTTGGCTCTCGATCCCCTGCCGAAGGTCCTCTGGATGCAGCTTTCCGTCCGCAATGACGATGCCGCTGCCAAGGCAGAGGCGAAGGGCCTGCAGGTCGTCATGGACCGGTGCCCGAAGATCGAGTTCGGACGGTTGTCCGGCGAAATTTCCTGGCAGGGCGTGAACTCGCGTATGCTGAGCTCCAAGAAGCCGGTTCTTTCGGGCAAGGGGTTCCAGAAACTCAGCCTCAACCGGCCGTGAGGCCTCCCCGAGGCACGACCGAGTTCATCCCAACCATCTGGAATGGAAGAACAACCTCGGTGTCATTCCCGACCGGAGCGCAGCGGAGAGGAGGGGGAATCCCTCGCGGCTCGCTTGATCGTGGATCCCCTTCCTTCGCCTGCGGCTCGCCAGGAATGACACCCGCCACTCCTCTCCCTCTCCCGCCTGGGAGAGGATGAACATCCTCCCCGTCATGGCCGGGCCTGTCCCGGCCATCCACGCCTTCTCTCCCAAACCCTCCGGCCTCATCCTGAGGAGCAGCGCAGCTGCGTCTCGAAGGATCATCCTGCGCGTACTGGAGCCTCCTTCGAGACGGTCATTGACGTGACCTCCTCAGGATGAGGCCGGAGGGTGAGAG